>NZ_JAFWFM010000078.1:0-41368 GCF_017515625.1 Geobacillus sp. | reverse complement strand
GTGGCCGCGAAGCGCACCCTAGGTCTGTAAGATATCCACAAAACTGAAAAAGGATGTAAGGGATTTTGTCGAAAAATATTTTTTGGACACCCCTGAGGGGCCGAAAAGCCTTGATAAATCAACATTTCTAGAGGGAGGAAGAGTGAATGAGAGCAGACGGACGACATAACCGTGAGCTGCGCCCTGTACATATACAGCCGCATTATGTGAAACATGCCGAAGGGTCCGTGTTGATTGAAATCGGCGACACGAAAGTGATTTGCACGGCGACGGTGGAAGAAAAAGTGCCGCCGTTTATGCGCGGCGGCGGAAAAGGATGGATCACCGCCGAATATGGGATGTTGCCGCGGGCGACAGAGCAGCGGAATGCGAGGGAGGCAAGCAAAGGGAAAGTGTCGGGGAGGACGATGGAAATTCAACGCCTGATCGGCCGCGCGCTCCGCTCGGTCGTTGAATTGGAGCGGCTTGGCGAACGAACGGTTTGGATCGATTGCGACGTCATTCAGGCGGACGGCGGAACGCGCACCGCCTCGATCACCGGCGGCTACGTGGCGCTCGTGCTGGCGCTTTCCAAGTTCGTTGACGAAGGGAAGCTCGAGGCGCTTCCAATCCGCGATTTTCTTGCCGCTACGTCCGTTGGCATCGATCCGGAGCATGGCGTTGTGCTCGATTTGAATTACGATGAAGACGCGCGGGCAAAAGTCGATATGAACGTCGTCATGACCGGATCCGGCCAGTTTGTTGAAATTCAAGGGACCGGGGAAGAAGCGACTTTTTCTCGCGCCGAGCTCGATGAATTGCTTGAGGCGGCGCACATCGGCATTGAACAGCTGATCGCCGTGCAGCGCCGCGTTTTGGGCGATTGGGCGGCTCGCATCGGGACGAAGCAAGAAGCGAAGCAGGAGGAGGGGACAGAGTGAACAAGATTGTGATCGCGACGAAAAATGCCGGAAAAGTGCGCGAATTTGCCGCTTTGTTTGCGAAGCGGGGCATCGACGTCAAATCGCTGCTTGATTTTCCGGACGTTCCGGACGTCGAGGAGACGGGAAGCACGTTTGCCGAAAACGCCCGGTTAAAAGCGGAAGCCATATCTCACCGTTTCGGCTGCCCGGTGATCGCCGATGATTCGGGGCTGGTGGTCGATGCGCTCGGCGGCCGGCCGGGCGTCTATTCAGCCCGCTATGCCGGTGAAGACAAAAACGATGCGCGCAACATCGCGAAGCTGCTTCACGAGTTGGAAGGCGTGCCGATGGAACAGCGCACCGCCCGGTTTCATTGCGCACTGGCGGTCGCCATCCCCGGGCGGCCGACGGCCGTTGTGGAGGCGGCGTGCGAAGGGTACATCGCCGAAGCGCCGCGGGGAGAAGGCGGTTTTGGCTATGACCCCGTCTTTTATCTTCCGGAAAAGGGGAAGACGATGGCGGAACTCACCCCGGAAGAGAAAAATGAGATCAGCCACCGGGCGAAGGCGCTGGCCAAGCTTGACGAGCAATGGGATGACATCATGGGAGGGGAGGGACGGATGGAATGAAAGCGGTCGTTGTAAGCGACAGCCACGGGCTCAGCGGCGAACTCTCCGCCATTGTCGAGCGCCATCGCCATGAAGCCGATCTGTTTATTCATTGCGGCGATTCCGAGCTGTCGGCTCAAGCGGCCGAACTTGCTCCATTTGTCGTCGTGCGCGGCAACTGCGATTTCGCGGCGTTTCCGAATGAGCGGACCGAGGAGGCGGAAGGCCTTCGCTTTCTCATCACGCACGGCCATTTGTACGGCGTCAAAACGTCGCTGCTGCGCCTCTACTACCGGGCGAAAGAAACGAGCGCCCATGTCGTTTGTTTCGGCCATTCCCACCTGGCTGGGGCCGAGCAAATCGAGGGGGTGCTGTTCATCAATCCCGGCAGCATCGCCTTGCCGCGCGGGAGAAAAGAAAGAACGTACGCGGTGCTGACCGCTGCAAACGGCCGGGCGACAGTGGAATTTTACGACACAGCAGGGAAGCCGGTCCCAGGCTTGCAACAAACGTTTTCCATCTAGGCGGACAAAGCGTCCGTCTTTTTCGTTTTCCGGACGTTTTCAAGAGGCCGGCGGGTTTCTCGAGCCGGAGGCGTTGCGTTGCTTTTGCGAATGGGGAAACATAGCTTCTTCCCTCTTCACTGCTAGGCGAAGAAAAAATTTTTTTAAACGGCAAATCCTTGATTCTATCAAATTGTAAGCGTATACAAGCAGTTCGACGAATCGAAATTTTCAAAAAAAGTTATTGACGGCGCGGTCGTTTCGGATTATTATAATTTTCAAACAAAAGAAACGATTCAAACGCATCGCCGAGCCGTTTAAAGCAACCGTTGACTGATCAAGGAAGAGGGGAACCGAAGTGGGCGAACAATGGATCTTTTTAAACGGAGAATTTGTGACAAAAGAAAACGCCAAAATTTCCGTGTATGACCATGGATTTTTGTATGGGGACGGCGTATTTGAAGGCATTCGCGTCTACAGCGGCAACGTCTTCCGTCTTGAGGAGCACATAGATCGGCTGTACAATTCGGCCAAGTCAATTTTGCTCGACATTCCATATACGAAGGACGAAATGATCGGCCATGTGCTTGAAACCGTCCGCCGCAACGGCTATCAGGATGCATACATTCGCTTAGTCGTTTCGCGCGGGGTTGGCGATTTGGGCCTTGATCCGTACAAATGCAAAACGCCGCAAATCGTCATTATCGTGGAGCCGCTCGCGCTCTTTCCAAAACATTTATATGAAACCGGCATCGAAGTGGTGACAGTAGCGACGCGCCGCAACCGCTCTGATGTGCTGAGTCCGAAGGTCAAATCGCTCAACTATTTGAACAATGTTCTCGTGAAGATCGAAGCGCATTTGGCCAACGTGAGCGAGGCGCTGATCTTAAACGACCAAGGATATGTGGCCGAAGGTTCCGGCGACAACGTCTTCATCATTAAAAACGGCGTCATTTACACGCCTCCAGGGTATGTCGGGGCGCTGGAAGGCATCACGCGTCAGGCGATTATGGAAATTGCCGTTGATCTCGGCTATACGGTGAAAGAGGAGCCGTTCACCCGCCATGACGTGTATGTGGCAGATGAAGTGTTTTTAACCGGGACGGCAGCCGAAGTCATTTCCGTCATTAAAGTCGATGGCCGGACGATCGGCGACGGGACGCCGGGTCCGCATACGAAGCGGCTGCTTGAAGAATTCCGCCGCCGCGTAGTCGTCGAAGGAGTAAAGGTGTATCCGACGAACGCCAATGTCAGTTGAGCAAGAATGACAACCATATAGCGAGAAAGCGTTGACGAGGATAAGTAGTCAGCGGGGCCAACATCCACAGAGAGCCGGGGGAGCTGCGAACCGGTGATGTTGCCGCTTGATGAACTCACCTCCGAGCGCCGGCTTGAACGCAGATTCGCCAGTAGGGCCGGACGGGTGGGGATGTGCGCTTCACCCGTTACAAAAAACGAGCAGCCGGCTTCGGCTGGCTGCTCCTGAGGCGGCCGTCATGGCCGTGAAGAAGGGTGGTACCGCGGAAAGGAACCTTTTCGCCCCTTTGGCTGGAAATGCCAGTCATGGTGGGTGAAAAGGTTTTTTATATGAATCACAACCAACGGGGAGGATCGACGATGGCAAAGATGAACGTGGAGGAGCAGACGAAGACGAAGATGAGCGGGTCGATGATGTTGATCGAAGCGCTGAAGGCGGAGCAAGTCGAAGTCATTTTCGGCTATCCGGGCGGCGCGGTGCTTCCGCTTTACGATGAGCTGTATAAAGCCGGTGTGTTTCACGTCTTGACGCGGCACGAGCAGGGAGCCATTCATGCGGCGGAAGGGTACGCGCGCATTTCGGGAAAACCGGGGGTCGTCATCGCGACATCGGGGCCGGGAGCGACCAACATCGTCACCGGACTGACCGACGCCATGATGGATTCGTTGCCGCTCGTCGTGTTCACTGGGCAAGTAGCGACGAGCGTCATCGGCTCGGACGCCTTTCAGGAAGCCGATGTCGTCGGGATTACGATGCCGATTACGAAACACAACTACCAAGTGCGCGACATCAGTGAGCTGCCGAAAATCATCAAAGAGGCGTTCCACATCGCAACGACTGGACGACCGGGACCGGTGTTGATCGATATTCCGAAAGACATCACAACGGCCGAAGGGGAATTCGATTACGATGAAGAAGTTTGCTTGCCTGGGTATCAGCCGACGACACAGCCGAACCATTGGCAAATCCGCCGTCTTGTCGAGGCGGTCAGCCAGTCGAAGCGGCCGGTCATTTTAGCCGGCGCCGGCGTCTTGCACGCCGACGCGGCAAACGAATTGCGGCAGTACGCCGAGCAGCAAAACATTCCGGTCGTTCATACGCTTCTTGGCCTTGGCGGCTTCCCAGCAGACCATCCGCTTTTCTTGGGGATGGCGGGCATGCACGGGACGTACACGGCGAACATGGCGCTCTATGAGTGCGATTTGCTTATCAACATCGGCGCCCGTTTTGCCGACCGGGTCACTGGCAACTTGAAATACTTCGCGCCAAAGGCGACTGTCGCTCATATCGACATCGACCCGGCGGAAATCGGCAAAAACGTGCCGACCAAAATTCCGATTGTCAGCGACGCCAAAGCGGCGCTGCAGGAACTGATCGCCCAGCAAGGCAAACCGGCTGACAACGCGGCGTGGCTCGAACAGCTCAATGAGTGGAAGCGGCGCTTCCCGCTCCATTACGAGCCGGAAGCCGGGACGATCAAGCCGCAAAAGCTTATCGAAATGATTTACGAATTGACAAATGGCGAAGCGATCGTCACAACGGACGTCGGCCAGCACCAAATGTGGGCGGCGCAATATTACAAGTTCAATCGACCGAACCGGTGGGTGACGTCCGGGGGGCTCGGCACGATGGGCTTTGGGCTTCCGGCAGCGATCGGCGCCCAGCTGGCGGATCGGAGCGCGACCGTCGTTTCCATCGTCGGCGACGGCGGTTTCCAAATGACGCTTCAAGAGCTGTCGGTCATTCAAGAGCTGGGGTTGCCAATTAAAATCGTCATCGTCAACAACCAGGCGCTCGGCATGGTGCGGCAATGGCAGGAGCTGTTTTACGAAAAACGGTACTCCCATTCGCTCATCCCGAATCATCCGGATTTTGTAAAACTCGCTGAAGCATACGGCATACCGGGGCTGCGGGCGAAGACGGAGGCGGAAGCAGCTGAAGTGTTAAAACAAGCGTTTGCGATGGACGGCCCGGTGCTGTTGGATTTCCACGTCCGCGCCGACGAGAACGTGTATCCGATGGTGTCGCCTGGCAAAGGGCTTCATGAAATGGTGGGGGTGAAAGCGTGCGAAGAATGATCACGATGACGGTCAACAACCGCCCGGGCGTGTTAAACCGCATCACCGGGCTGTTTACGAAGCGGCATTACAATATCGAAAGCATCACCGTCGGGCATACGGAAATCGATGGAGTCTCGCGGATGACATTTGTCGTCAATGTCGACGACGAACGGACCGCGGAACAAATTATCAAACTGCTAAACAAGCAGATCGATGTATTGAAAGTCAATGACATCACGGATCAGGCGATCGTCGCCCGTGAGCTGGCGCTTGTGAAAGTGTCGGCTGCTCCGGCGATCCGCCAAGAAATCTACACGCTCATTGAGCCGTTCCGCGCCTCGATCGTCGACGTCAGCAAAGACAGCCTCGTCATTCAAGTCACCGGCGAGCCGGAAAAAGTCGAGGCGTTGATTGAGCTATTGCGCCCCTATGGCATCAAAGAAGTGGCGCGCACCGGTACGACCGCGTTCACCCGCGGGGCGCAAAAAGCGGCAGCCAACCAGAAAACGGCGTTTATCATTTAACGGCCGCTGTCTCCGTTGCAACGATCGTTGTCAAAACATTGTCGATACGAATAACCGCGCCTGTGCGCAATGAGGGCGCATGGCGGCCCATTTACACTACACGACAAAGGAGAGGGTAATCATGGCAAAAGTCTACTATAACGGGGATGCAAACGAACAATATTTGCAAGGGAAAACGGTCGCGATCATCGGCTACGGCTCACAAGGCCACGCCCATGCACAAAACTTGCGCGACAGCGGCGTCCGCGTCATTGTCGGGTTGCGCAAAGGGAAATCGTGGGAGCAGGCGGAACAGGACGGCTTTGAAGTATACTCGGTGCGCGAAGCGGCAAAACAAGCGGATATTGTGATGGTGTTGCTGCCGGATGAGAAACAGCCGGCTGTCTACAAGGAAGAGATTGAACCGGGGCTTGAACCGGGCAACGCGCTTGTGTTTGCGCACGGGTTTAACATTCATTTCAGCCAAATCGTCCCGCCGGAGCATGTCGATGTCTTCTTGGTGGCGCCGAAAGGACCAGGCCATCTCGTGCGTCGCACATATGCGGAAGGAGCCGGGGTGCCGGCGCTCATCGCCGTTTATCAAGATGTAACCGGACACGCGAAAGAAACGGCGCTCGCCTATGCGAAAGCGATTGGTGCTGCTCGAGCTGGGGTGTTGGAGACAACGTTCAAAGAAGAGACGGAAACCGACTTGTTCGGTGAACAAGCGGTGCTGTGCGGCGGGCTGACGGCGCTCATCAAGGCCGGGTTTGAAACGCTCGTTGAAGCCGGGTATCAGCCGGAAGTCGCCTATTTCGAGTGTTTGCATGAAATGAAGCTCATCGTTGATCTTCTTTATGAAGGCGGCTTGTCGTGGATGCGCTACTCGATTTCCGATACGGCGCAATGGGGCGACTTTATCACCGGTCCGCGCATCATTAACGACGCCGTGAAAGCGGAAATGAAAAAGGTGCTCGATGACATCCAAACCGGCAAATTCGCGAAAAGCTGGATTTTGGAAAACCAAGCAAACCGTCCGGAGTTCAACGCCATCAACCGGCGCGAGAACGAGCATTTAATCGAAGTCGTCGGACGCGAACTGCGGAGCATGATGCCGTTTGTGAAAGCAAAACAAAAAGAAGCGGTGGTGCCAGGTGCGAAACATTAAGTTTTTTGATACTACATTGCGCGATGGGGAACAGTCGGCCGGCGTCAATTTGAACTTGCAAGAAAAGTTGGAAATTGCCCGTCAGCTTGAACGGCTGCGGGTTGACATCATCGAGGCGGGCTTCCCCGCCTCGTCAAAAGGCGATTTTGAGGCGGTCAAACAAATTGCCGAAACGGTGAGAACATGCTCGGTCACCGGGCTGTCGCGCTCGGTCCGAAGCGACATTGATGCGGCGTGGGAGGCGTTAAAAGGCGGCGCGGAGCCGAGGCTCCACCTATTCATCGCCACCTCGCCGATCCATATGGTGCATAAATTGCGGATGACGCCGGAACAAGTGATTGAAGCGGCGGTTGAGGCAGTGAAATACGCGAAGCGCTTTTTCCCGATCGTCCAATGGTCGGCGGAAGATGCGTGCCGGAGCGAGCTGCCGTTTTTGGCGAAAATCGTCGCCGAAGTGATCAAAGCCGGCGCCTCGGTCATCAACATCCCGGATACGGTCGGCTATATTACGCCGAAAGAATACGGGGAAATTTTCCTCTATTTGCAAAACAATGTTCAGAATATTGAAAATGTTTCGCTCTCCGCTCATTGTCATGATGACTTGGGCATGGCGGTGGTGAACTCGTTGTCGGCCATTGAGCATGGGGCGACGCAGGTCGAGTGCACGATCAACGGCATCGGCGAGCGGGCCGGCAACGCGGCGCTTGAGGAGATCGCCGTCGCCCTTCACATTCGCAAAGATTATTATCAAGTGGAAACGCGCCTCAATTTGCAAGAAATTAAGCGCACAAGCAATCTTGTCAGCAAGCTGACCGGGGTCGTCGTTCCACCCAACAAAGCGGTCGTCGGCAAAAACGCGTTTGCGCATGAATCCGGCATCCATCAAGACGGCGTCTTAAAAGAAAAAACGACGTACGAAATCATTTCACCGGAGCTCGTCGGCGTGCCGTCGAATTCGATGGTGCTCGGCAAACATTCCGGCCGCCATGCGCTTCGCAACCGGGTTGAGGAGCTCGGCTACACGTTGTCCGATGAAGAGATCAATCAGCTGTTTGTCCGTTTTAAAGAACTGGCGGACAAAAAGAAGGATATTACCGACGACGATTTAATCGCGTTGATTTTCGAAGAGAAGTTCGACCACTTCAAAGATTTTTATCAATTGTCTTCCATTCAAGTGCAATACGGGACGAATCAAATTCCGACAGCGGTCGTGGTACTGAAAGACGGGAAGGGGAATGAAATCCAAGAAGCGGCGACCGGCTCCGGCAGCGTCGAGGCGCTGTACAATACGCTCGAGCGCTGCTTCCAAACGGAAGTGACACTGCTTGACTACCGGATTGAGTCGGTCGGCGGCGGCCGCGATGCGCTAGCGCAAGTGTTTGTGAAAGTGCGCGTGCGCGATGTTGAAACGAGCGGGCGCGGAACGGCGCAAGACGTGCTTGAGGCGTCGGCGAAAGCGTACATCAACGCCATGAACCGCGTGTTTATGATCGAAGCGATGCGTGCTGAAAACGAAAAGGTGGCAACATCATAAAACGGAGGGATTCAAACATGGGAAACTATCGGATTGCCGTCTTGCCGGGCGATGGCATCGGCAAGGAAGTGACGTCCGGAGCGGTCGAGGTTTTGAAAGCGGTCGGCATCCGGTTTGGCCACGAGTTTGCGTTTGAGTATGGATTGATTGGCGGAGTCGCGATCGATGAAGCCGGGACGCCGCTCCCAGAAGAGACGCTTCGCCTTTGCCAACAGAGCGATGCGGTGCTGCTCGGGGCGGTCGGCGGTCCGAAGTGGGACGACAACCCTCCGCATTTGCGCCCGGAAAAAGGATTGCTTGCCATTCGCAAGCAGCTCGACTTATATGCCAACTTGCGGCCGGTTGTTTGCTATGACAGTTTGGTTTCCGCTTCGCCGTTAAAACCGGATCTCGTGAAAGGCGTCGATTTTGTCATCGTCCGCGAGCTGACCGGCGGCATTTACTTCGGCCAGCCGAGCGGCCGCGTCGTGGAAAACGGGGAAGAAAGAGCGGTTGACACTCTCTTATATAAAAAGGAAGAAATCGAACGGATCGTGCGCATGGCGTTTATGCTTGCGCGCGGGAGGAAGAAAAAAGTGACGTCGGTCGACAAGGCGAACGTCCTGTCGTCAAGCCGATTATGGCGAGAAGTGGCCGAAGAGGTGGCGAAGGAATTTCCGGACGTCACGCTTGAGCATATGCTTGTTGACAATGCCGCGATGCAGCTCATCCGCGCGCCGAAGCAGTTTGATGTCATTGTGACAGAAAACATGTTTGGCGATATTTGAGCGACGAGGCCTCGATGCTGTCCG
This sequence comes from Geobacillus sp., assembly GCF_017515625.1. Lineage (NCBI taxonomy): Bacteria > Bacillati > Bacillota > Bacilli > Caryophanales > Anoxybacillaceae > Geobacillus > Geobacillus sp. The sequence continues at coordinate 32,041 of NZ_JAFWFM010000078.1, read as the reverse complement.
GTTCGCTCGGGATGCTGCCGTCAGCCAGCTTATCCGCTTCCGGGCCGAGTTTGTATGAGCCGGTTCACGGCTCGGCGCCTGATATTGCCGGTATGAACAAAGCCAATCCGATTGCCGCGATTTTGTCGGCCGCGATGATGCTTCGCCTGTCGTTCGGGCTCACCGCGGAAGCGGAGGCGGTAGAGCACGCGGTGTGGCAGGCGCTCGATCAAGGTTTGCGCACCGCCGACTTGGCGCCAAGCGGCGGCCGCATCGTATCCACGAACGAAATGGTCGAAGAAATCAAAGCGGCGGTGCTGGATTATACGACCATTGCTCAAATTAGGACCGTTTATACCTAAGACGTGCGAGGTGAAAACCAATGAAGCCGAAAACGATCATCGATAAAATTTGGGAAAACCACGTCGTCTACCGTGAGGAGGGCAAACCGGATTTATTGTACATCGATTTGCACTTAGTGCATGAAGTGACCTCGCCGCAAGCCTTTGAAGGATTGCGGCAAAAAGGGCGGAAGGTGCGGCGGCCGGATTTGACCTTTGCGACGATGGACCATAACGTGCCGACCGTTAACCGATTTGTGATTACCGACGAAGTGGCGCGCAACCAAATCGCTGCGCTTGAGCGCAACTGCCGCGAGTTCGGCATCCCACTGGCAGATTTGCATAGCGAAGAGCAAGGAATCGTGCACGTCATCGGTCCGGAGCTCGGCTTGACCCAACCGGGGAAAACGATCGTTTGCGGCGACAGCCATACGTCGACGCACGGGGCGTTTGGCGCGTTGGCGTTTGGCATCGGCACAAGCGAGGTCGAGCACGTGCTGGCGACGCAAACGCTTTGGCAGCATAAGCCGAAAACGCTGCAAATCTGCATCAACGGCCGCCTCGGCAAAGGGGTGACCGCCAAAGATGTCATCTTGGCCATGATCGGCCGCTATGGCGTTGGCGTCGGCACCGGCTATATTATTGAATTTACCGGTGAGGCGATCCGCCGCATGTCGATGGAAGAACGGATGACGATTTGCAACATGTCGATTGAAGCGGGGGCGAGAGCCGGGCTCATCAGCCCGGATGAAACGACATTCGCCTATTTGCGCGGCCGCAAATATGCGCCAAAAGGCGAAGCGTTTGAGCAAGCGGTCGAACGGTGGCGGGCGCTTGCAAGCGATGAGGGGGCGGAATACGACAAGACGATTGAAATCGACGCGTCGACGATCGCCCCGATGGTGACATGGGGTACAACCCCGGCGATGAGCACATCGGTCGATGGTGTCGTGCCGCATCCCGAGCAGTTTGAAAACAAAACAGAGCAAAACGCGGTGCGCCGGGCGCTTGAGTACATGGGGCTCAAGCCGGGCACGCTGATTGCGGATATTCCGGTGCAGCACGTCTTCATCGGTTCGTGCACCAACTCACGCCTCAGCGATTTGCGCGCGGCGGCGAGCATCGTGAAAGGGAAAAAAGTGGCTCCGGGTGTACGGGCGCTCGTCGTGCCTGGATCGCAGCAAGTGAAAAAACAAGCCGAGGCGGAAGGGTTGGCGCAAATTTTCATCGATGCCGGTTTTGAATGGCGTGATGCTGGATGCAGCGCCTGTTTGGGCATGAACCCGGACATCATTCCGGAAGGCGAGCACTGTGCGTCAACGTCGAACCGCAACTTTGAAGGGCGGCAAGGAAAAGGGGCGCGCACGCATCTCGTCAGCCCGGTGATGGCCGCGGCGGCTGCGATTTACGGACATTTTGTCGATGTGCGCCAGCTTGAAGCTGAGCTGGTCCGATGACGGGTGCTCCTTGATATGGCCGCCCCCGTTTTGGGGCTATCTTCTCAAAAGCGGCATAGAAACGAACGATACACGGGACGGAAGGGGAGAGACGGGATGAAGCCGTTTACGATTCACCGCGGGAAAACCGCCGGCATCGACCGGGCGAATATTGATACCGATCAAATCATTCCAAAGCAGTTTTTGAAACGGATTGAACGCACCGGCTTTGGCCAGTTTCTCTTTTACGATTGGCGGTATTTGAGCGACGGCACGCCAAATCCGGAGTTTGAGCTCAACCGCCCGGAAAACGAAGGGGCGACGATTTTAGTCGCCGATGAAAACTTCGGCTGCGGCTCATCGCGCGAACATGCGCCGTGGGCGCTCCAAGATTACGGATTTCGCGTCATCATTGCCCCATCGTTTGCCGATATTTTTTACAACAACTGCTTAAAAAACGGGCTGTTGCCGATCCGGCTGGATAAAGAGGATGTCCGCTACTTGCTGCGCCAAAGCGAGCGCGCAGACTATGAACTGACGGTTTCGCTTGAAGAACAGCGGGTATTTGACGATGAAGGATTTTCGCGTCCGTTTGACATCGACCCGTATCGAAAACAGCTGTTGCTAAAAGGATGGGACGAAATTGATTTGACGTTTGTGTACGAAGCGCATATCGCCGCCTACGAACGACGGCATTGTCCACGGCCGTAAGCGCCATGTGTTTCGGGAGGCAAGGAGAGATGGGCTGCTCTGCCAATCGGCGGGCGCAGCCTTTTTCGCGTTTGACGGCGCCTGCGTCCAGAGGCCGGCTGCTTTTTGGCAAACAAGCGGTTTGTGTTACCCAGCAAGGCGCGGGTTGTTTCGCTAGGGAAAACTTGTTACACTGATGGTAAATGCAAATGGGAGCGGGCGAAGATGACCGGGAAAAAAGGAAAAATCATCATGTTTCCGCAAACGAAAGAACGACTGATGGAAGAAGCGTTTGCGGCGCTTGAAGCGAAACGCTACAAAGAAGCGCTCCGCTTTTTGCGCGCTGCTGAACAGCTTGGCGACCACAGTTTTCCTGTTCGCCTTGGGCTGGCTGTCTGTTGCTATGAGCTTGGAGACTACGATGAGGCGGAGTGGCGCCTCGCCGCCTTACTTGACGAACAGCCGAACAACAGCGATCTGTTGCAAATGTATCTCGCTGTGCTGCTGCAAACGAATCGATACAGCAAGGCGGAAACGGTGATCCGCGCCGCCTTGCGCCATCCGTCGCTATCCGCTTCGTTGCGCGAACAGCTTCATCAGCTGCTCCGGTTTAGTGAAAAAATGAATGCCCGCACGCTTCCGCCCGCGGAGTGGAAGCGGGTGAGACGGCTGCTTGAGTCCGGGGACATTGCTGAGCAGCTGCAACTGATTAAACAACTGGAAAAAGAAGACATCGAGCCGGTGCTGCCGTTGCTCAAGCAATATTTACGCGCACCGGAAAAAAGCCCGATGGCGAAAACGATGCTCCTTCGCCTGTTGACAGGGAAGCAAGTCAACGAAACGGTGACGGTTGAGAAATTTGGCCGTTGCATGGAGGTCGTCCCGTCAGCGTTGGACGAACAGACGGAAACGGAATTTGCTTCATCGCTGCTGGGTCGGCTTGAACAGCAGCTCGCGGCGGAAAGCCCGAGTTTGTATGAAACGGCGGCGGACATTTGGCTTCGCTATGCATATGTGTTGTACCCGTTTCCGCCAGAGCCGGCGGATGCAGCGGCCTGGCTTGCTGCTCTCCATTGGATGGCGAGCCGGTTTTTAGGCTTGGATGCTGACGCGACCGCCTTGGCCGACCGCTACGGTGTGGAGGCGGCGGAGATGGAAACGCTTTGCCAAAATCTATACGAAATAGAGGAACTTTCCTCCCTCTAATGGCTAGTTCTCTGTTGAAACATGGCTGTTGTATGTTATAATATAGTGGCTGTGCTATGTATCTGTTTTCGCATACTTGTCTACATAATTGGGCATCATAAAAAGATATGGACAAGCGGAGTGCGCTATGGTCCGAGCAATGATTTCAGGTGGAGGGAACAAGGATGTCAGTCAAATGGGAAAAACTTGGAGGGAACGAAGGCGTATTGACCGTTGAGGTCGACGCCGAGCAAGTGAACAAAGGCTTGGATGCCGCATTTAAAAAAGTGGTGAAAAATATTGCGCTGCCGGGCTTCCGCAAAGGGAAAGTGCCGCGTGTCCTGTTTGAAAAACGGTTTGGCGTTGAGGCGCTCTATCAAGACGCGCTCGATATTTTGCTGCCAGAGGCGTATGCCAAAGCCGTCGAAGAGGCAGGCATCGAACCGGTGTCAATGCCGGAGATTGACATTGAGCAAATGGAAAAAGGCAAAAGCTTAATTTTCAAAGCGAAAGTGACCGTAAAGCCGGAAGTGAAGCTCGGTCAATACAAAGGGCTTGAAGTGGAAAAAATGGATACAACCGTGACGGACGAAGATGTCGAAAACGAATTGAAACGTTTGCAAGAAAATTACGCCGAACTTGTCGTGAAAGAAGACGGGACGGTGGAAAACGGCGATACGGTCGTCATCGATTTCGAAGGGGTTGTCGACGGCGAGCCGTTTGAAGGCGGCAAGGCGGAAAACTATTCGCTCGAAATCGGTTCAGGCACCTTTATCCCGGGGTTTGAAGAACAGCTTGTCGGTATGAAAGCCGGCGAAGAAAAAGAAATTCAAGTGACGTTCCCGGAAGAATACCACGCTGAGCAGCTGGCCGGCAAACCGGCGACGTTCAAAGTGAAAGTGCATGAAGTGAAAGCGAAGCAATTGCCGGCTTTGGATGACGAGTTTGCGAAAGACGTCGATGAAGAAGTTGAAACGCTTGACGAACTGAAAGCGAAAATCCGCGCCCGTCTGGAAGAAGCGAAAAAGAATGAAGCGGAAACGGCGTTGCGCAATGCGGTCGTCGAAAAAGCGGCTGCCAATGCGGAAATCGATATTCCGGCTGTCATGGTGCAAAACGAGACGGACCGGATGCTTCGCGAATTTGATCAACGACTGCAAATGCAAGGGCTGAACTTGCAGCTGTACTATCAATTCTCAGGTCAGGATGAAGCGGCGCTGCGTGAGCAAATGAAAGAAGACGCCGAAAAACGGGTGCGTGCGGCCTTGACGCTCGAAGCGATCGCCAAAGCAGAAAACATCGAGGTAACCGATGAAGAGGTGGAGGAAGAACTCCAAAAAATGGCGGAAGCCTACAACTTGAGCGTGGACAAGTTAAAAGAGCTGCTCGGCAGCTTGGATGGCGTCAAAGAAGATTTAAAATGGCGGAAAACGATCGATTTTCTTGTGGAGCACAGCACGGTTGCGGCATAATAATAAAGGTAGAAGGAACAAGGCGCGAGACGTTCGTGCCTTGTTCTTTATCTCAGTCATTGGCGCCTGGAGGTGATTTTTCAAACTTTTCTAATACATCACGGGTTTTTCATTCGCTTTTTTTGACGCATGTATGGTAAAATAGCGAATACATAAGTTTTTTGCAACATGGGATGGCGAGACATGATACATAACGCAGGTGCGATTTTGTTAGCAAGGGGTGAATGACATGTTTAAATTTAATGATGAAAAAGGGCAGCTAAAGTGTTCGTTTTGCGGCAAAACGCAAGACCAAGTGCGCAAGCTCGTCGCCGGCCCGGGCGTTTACATTTGTGATGAATGCATTGAATTGTGCACGGAGATCGTCGAGGAAGAGCTTGGAAACGAGGAAGAATTTGAATTTAAAGACGTGCCGAAGCCGATGGAGATCAGGGAAATTTTAGATGAATACGTCATCGGCCAAGATGACGCGAAAAAATCGCTCGCCGTTGCGGTTTACAACCATTATAAACGGATCAATTCCGGCAGCAAAATCGATGATATCGAGCTGTCGAAAAGCAACATTTTGATGATCGGGCCGACTGGGAGCGGGAAAACGCTGCTGGCGCAAACATTGGCGCGCATTTTAAACGTGCCGTTTGCCATCGCCGATGCGACATCGCTCACGGAGGCAGGCTATGTCGGCGAGGACGTCGAAAACATTTTGTTAAAGCTCATCCAAGCGGCGGATTATGATGTGGAACGGGCAGAAAAAGGCATTATTTATATCGATGAAATCGATAAAATCGCCCGTAAATCGGAAAACCCTTCCATCACCCGCGATGTTTCCGGTGAAGGGGTGCAACAGGCGCTGCTCAAAATTTTGGAGGGAACGATCGCCAGCGTTCCACCGCAGGGCGGTCGCAAACATCCGCATCAGGAGTTCATCCAAATCGACACAACGAACATTTTGTTCATTTGCGGCGGGGCGTTTGATGGCATCGAGCCGATCATTAAGCGCCGCCTCGGCAAAAAAGTGATCGGATTCGGTGCGGAAATGAACCAAGCCGATGTTGATGAGAAAAACTTGCTGTCGAAAGTGCTGCCGGAAGACTTGCTCAAGTTTGGGCTTATTCCGGAGTTCATCGGCCGTCTGCCGGTCATTACGACGCTTGAGCCGCTTGACGAACAGGCGTTGATCGATATTTTGACGAAGCCGAAAAACGCGATCGTGAAACAATACCAAAAAATGCTGGAGCTTGACGGCGTTGAACTCGAGTTTGAAGAAGCGGCGCTCCGGGAAATCGCGAAAAGAGCGATTGAGCGGAAAACGGGCGCGCGCGGCCTTCGCTCGATCATCGAAGGCATTATGCTCGATGTGATGTTTGAGCTGCCGTCGCGCGAAGATGTGCAAAAGTGCATCATCACGCTCGACACGGTGCGCGGCACAAAGCCGCCGACGCTGATCCGTCATGACGGCACCGTCATCGAGCTGGAACGGAAAACATCTGCCTGATGGGAAAACCGCCTTTTTTCGGCGGTTTCTTTTTTTGCCGCCCATGCCCTTGGCGCCGGTCGGCGCTTTTTTTGTTTATTCCCGCTCGTTCGCGGAGATACTATCATACTACATACCATCTAAAGGCAGGAGGATATCGGGGCATGGATTGGACGAACATCGTACTGGTCATCCAGCTGTTTTTCGGGGTCATCATCGGCCTTTATTTTTGGAATTTGCTAAGAGGGCAACGTGTGCAAAAAGTTTCGATTGATAAAGAGTCGCGCAAAGAGATGGAACAGCTCCGCAAGCTGCGTTCGATTTCGCTCAACGAGCCGCTGGCGGAAAAAGTGCGGCCGAAAAGTTTTGACGATATCGTCGGTCAGGAAGACGGCATCAAGGCGTTAAAAGCTGCTTTATGCGGCCCCAACCCGCAGCATGTCATCATTTACGGCCCCCCTGGCGTCGGCAAGACGGCAGCTGCTCGGCTCGTGCTTGAGGAAGCGAAAAAAAATCCGCTCTCCCCGTTTAAGAAAAATGCGGTGTTCGTGGAGCTTGACGCGACGACGGCGCGTTTTGACGAGCGCGGCATTGCCGATCCGCTCATCGGCTCGGTGCACGACCTGATTTACCAAGGGGCCGGGGCGATGGGGCAAGCCGGCATTCCCCAGCCGAAGCAAGGGGCGGTGACGAACGCCCACGGCGGCGTTTTATTCATCGACGAAATCGGCGAGCTTCATCCGATCCAAATGAACAAGCTGCTGAAAGTGCTTGAGGACCGGAAAGTATTTTTTGAAAGCGCCTATTACAGCAAAGAAAATCTGCAAATCCCAAGCCATATTCACGATATTTTCCAAAATGGACTGCCGGCTGATTTCCGTCTTGTCGGGGCGACGACGCGCACGCCGAACGAAATTCCTCCGGCCATTCGCTCTCGTTGCCTGGAAGTATTTTTCCGTGAATTGGACCAAGATGAGATCGCCCTCATCGCCAAAAAGGCGGCGGAAAAAATCCGCCTGAACGTGTCAGAAAGCGGCATTCGCCTGCTTGCCGCCTATGCGCGCAATGGGCGGGAGGCGGTGAACATGATGCAAATCGCCGCCGGTCTTGCCATTACGGAAAACCGCGACAAAATTTTGGATAAAGACATTGAATGGGTCATTCATTCAAGCCAAATGGCCCCACGCTATGAAAAGAAAATTGCGTCCGCCCCGGCGGTCGGCGTCGTCAATGGCCTTGCCGTGTACGGCCCGAACACCGGCGCGCTTCTTGAAATTGAAGTGACCGCCTTGCCGGCGAAAGGAAAAGGGACGATCAACGTCACGGGCATTATTGAGGAAGAGAGCATCGGCAGCGCCGAAAAATCGGTGCGCCGCAAAAGCATGGCGCGCGGTTCAGCAGAAAACGTCATCACCGTGCTGCGGGCGATGGGCGTGCCGGCCGACCGTTACGACATTCATGTCAACTTCCCGGGCGGGGTGCCGGTTGACGGCCCTTCAGCCGGGGTGGCGATTGCAGTCGGCATTTATTCCGCCATTTACCAGCTTCCAGTCGATCATACGGTCGCGATGACCGGAGAAATCAGCATCCGTGGCTGCGTGAAACCGGTCGGCGGCGTGTTCGCCAAAATCAAAGCGGCCAAACAAGCCGGGGCGAAAAAAGTCATCATCCCGATTGAGAATATGCAATCGTTGCTAGGCGAAGTCAGCGGCATTCAAATCATCGCCGTCCGCCGCCTCGAGGAAGTGCTCGTCCATGTGTTCGGCGAAGAGGCGCTCCGCCGCGGCTCCGCGCTGCTGCCAGCGGCTATGGACCGCTCGGAGAAAAAGCTCGTCTAGCCAAAGGAAACGGCGGCAAGGCGAACGATTGGCAACGAAAGCGGGCGATCCGCTCGCAACCGAGTCGGGCGGTTCGCCCGGCCTCTCTTTTATGTACGGCTTCGGCGCAAGCGGATCGTCGCTGAAGTCGGTTTTTCTTTGCATGCAGATGGAGCGCCGCGCGCTTTTTCGTTCGTCAAATTTTACAAACCCGGCTACCGTACTATACAATAAACGAATAGAAGCGAGAGATGGAGGTGTTCGGCGTGAACGGAAAGAAAAAGGAGACGGTCGTTCCGCTTTTGCCGCTGCGTGGGCTGCTCGTGTTTCCGACGATGGTGCTCCATTTGGATGTCGGGCGCGAGAAATCGGTCAAAGCGCTCGAACAAGCCATGGTTGAGGATCATATGATTTTGCTGACGTCGCAAAAAGACGTTGCCATCGACGAACCGGACATGGATGACTTATATAAAATGGGAACGATCGCGCGCGTCAAGCAACTTCTAAAACTCCCGAACGGCACGTTCCGCGTGCTTGTCGAAGGCGTCGCTCGGGCGCTCATTACGGAAGTGATCAGCGAGGAGCCGTACTTTCTCGTCAAAGTCGAAAAGTTTGCTGATCGGGCGGCGAAAGATTTAGAAGATGAGGCGCTCAAGCGGACGATGCTTGAATATTTCGAGCAGTACATAAACTTGTCCAAGCGGCTGTCGGTCGACATTTACGCCTCGATCGTCGACATCGATGAGCCGGGGCGAATGGCGGACATCATCGCCTCGCACTTGCCACTTAAGCTTGAGGAAAAACAGCGTATTTTAGAAACGATCGACGTGAAAGAGCGCCTCAATAAAATCATCCAAATTTTGCACAACGAAAAAGAAGTGCTCCAGCTTGAGAAAAAGATCAGCGCCCGCGTCAAGCAGTCGATGGAGCGGACGCAAAAAGAGTATTATTTGCGCGAGCAAATGAAGGCGATTCAAAAAGAGCTTGGCGAAAAAGAAGGAAAAACGGGCGAAGTCGAGGAGCTGAAAGAAAAAATCGAGGCGGCCGGCATGCCGGAGCATGTGAAACAAACGGCATTGAAGGAGCTTGACCGCTATGAAAAAATTCCGGCGACCTCAGCGGAAAGCACAGTCATTCGCAACTACCTCGATTGGCTCATCGCCTTGCCGTGGTCGAAAGAAACAGAAGACATCCACGACATTAAGCAGGCGGAAGCGATTTTAAACGAGGAGCATTACGGACTCGATAAAGTGAAAGAACGGGTGCTTGAATTTTTATCTGTCAAGCAGCTGACGAAATCGTTAAAAGGTCCGATTCTTTGCCTCGCCGGACCGCCGGGGGTCGGCAAAACGTCGCTCGCCCGCTCGATCGCCAAAGCGCTCGGCCGCCGCTTCGTCCGCGTTTCGCTCGGCGGCGTCCGCGACGAATCGGAAATTCGCGGCCATCGCCGCACGTATGTCGGCGCCATGCCGGGACGCATTATCCAAGGGATGAAAAAAGCAGGCACGATCAACCCCGTCTTCTTGCTTGATGAAATCGACAAAATGTCGAGCGATTTCCGTGGCGATCCATCGGCGGCCATGCTGGAGGTGCTTGACCCGGAGCAAAATCATACGTTCAGCGACCATTACATTGAAGAGCCGTACGATTTGTCGAAGGTAATGTTTATTGCGACTGCCAACTATTTGGCGGCGATTCCGCAGCCGCTCTTGGACCGGATGGAAGTGATCCACATACCAGGCTACACAGAAGTGGAGAAGCTGCATATCGCCAAGCGGCATTTGCTGCCGAAACAAATCACTGAGCACGGGCTGAAAAAGGCGGCGTTGCAAATTCGCGATGACGCGATGCTCGATATCATCCGCCATTATACGCGCGAAGCCGGGGTGCGGGAGCTTGAGCGGCAGCTCGCCGCTATCTGCCGAAAAGCGGCCCGCCTCATCGTTTCCGGCGAGAAAAAGCGGGTGGTGATCACAGAAAACAATCTTGAGGAATTTTTAGGGAAGCGAAAATACCGCTACGGCCGAGCGGAGGCGGAAGACCAAGTCGGCGTGGCGACCGGGCTGGCGTATACGGCGTTTGGCGGCGATACGCTCGCCATCGAAGTGTCGCTCGCGAAAGGAAACGGCAAACTTGTGTTGACCGGAAAACTCGGCGATGTGATGAAAGAATCGGCGCAGGCGGCGTTCAGTTATGTTCGATCGCGCGCTGAGGAACTCGGCATCGATCCGAAATTCCATGAAATGTACGATATCCATATCCATGTCCCGGAGGGTGCGGTGCCAAAAGACGGGCCGTCTGCAGGCATTACGATCGCCACCGCACTCATTTCCGCGCTGACGGGCAAGCCGGTGAGCCGCTTTGTTGGCATGACCGGCGAAATTACGCTGCGCGGCAGGGTGCTTGCGATCGGAGGCTTGAAAGAGAAAACGTTAAGTGCCCACCGCGCCGGGCTGAAAACGGTCATTTTGCCAAAAGACAATGAAAAAGATTTAGCGGACATTCCGGAAACGGTGAAGCGCGACTTGCGCTTTGTGCTCGTCTCCCATCTCGATGAGGTGCTGCCGCACGCGCTGGTGGGGTGGAAGCGATGAATGTGAAGAAAGCAGAGCTTGTGACCAGTGCCGTCAAGCCGGAACAATATCCGGACGGCGGACGGCCAGAGGTGGCGCTCGCCGGCCGTTCGAACGTCGGCAAATCATCATTCATCAACAAAATGATCAACCGGAAAAACTTGGCGCGCACCTCCTCAAAGCCAGGGAAAACGCAAACGTTGAATTTTTATTTGATTAACGACTCGTTTTACTTTGTGGACGTGCCAGGTTATGGTTTCGCCCGCGTGTCGAAGCAGGAGCGGCAAAAATGGGGGAACATGATGGAGACGTACTTTACGACGCGCGAGGTGCTTAAGGCGGCGGTCCTGCTCGTTGATTTGCGCCATCCGCCGACGAAAGACGATGTGATGATGTACGAGTTTTTGAAACATTACGAGATCCCGGTGATCGTCATCGCGACGAAAGCGGATAAAGTGCCGCGCGGCAAGCATCAAAAACACGCGAAAATCGCGCGCGAGACGCTGCGGATGGCTGACGGCGACCCGCTCATTTTGTTTTCCGCCGAGACCGGACAAGGGAAAGACGAAGCATGGGCGGCGCTTTTGCCGTTTGTGTCCTCATGATGAAAACACCAGCGATTCCGCTGGTGTTTTCACTTCCAAGGCTATTTTCGCCTAGTCCATAATAGATAGACGCCGATGGCGATGAGTCCGAGCGGCCAAAACTTCCAGACAGAGGAAAGTCCGGCTTGGACGAGGTGAAAGAACGGCTGGCCGCGCCCGGAAAACGTCAGCACGACAGCGAGAAGCAAGAAAAGTACGCCAAAGCCGGCCCCGCCTTTTTGTTTGCGGCTGCTGGCGAAAAAAGCGAACGCAATGAGGAAAAAAAACATGTTCACGCCGCGGGGCCAGGCCGAAAATGCACTCGCAAGGAGCAACTCAACGCCAAATCCGAGTAAAAGAAAGCCGGGGAAAAGGTAAGCATATTCACGCGCTGAATGCGCCTGGCCAAGCAAAGCCGCGCCGCAAATGGCAAGCAAGGCCGGCCACCCTTGGAAGAAATGGAAAAGGGGGGATTCCAACTGTCCGGCGAGAAAATACAGCCCGAGGCCGATGAACAAGATGCCGGCGAATACCGTTCGGGTTTTCATGATCGTCGCGTCCTCCGTTTCCCTTTTGGACATGTTTATGATAGAATGATCACTGTCTACAGTTTAGCATAGCTTTGGAGGCATGTTCACAATTTTTTTAAATCGAAACGATGGACAGTTGTGATATAATGATGGAAGGGATTCGGTCAATAAGGGGGATGGCATCGTGCAAATCGTAGTCGTTGGCGTCGACTATAAAACCGCCCCTGTAGAAATCCGCGAAAAGCTCGCGTTTGCAGAAGCGGAACTCGGTGCGGCGATGAAACAGCTCGCCGAGCAAAAAAGCGTACTCGAAAATGTGATCGTCTCGACGTGCAACCGGACGGAAGTTTATGCAGTGGTTGATCAACTGCATACCGGACGTTACTATATGAAAGCATTTTTAGCCGAATGGTTTGGCGTCAAAGTGGAAGCGATTGCTCCGTATTTGCGTGTGCTTGAAGGAGAAGCGGCCATAAAGCATTTGTTCCGCGTGGCGGCCGGCCTTGATTCGATGGTGCTTGGGGAAACGCAAATTTTAGGGCAAGTGAAAGACAGCTATTTGCTCGCTCAAGAGGTCGGGACGAGCGGCACGATTTTCAATCATCTGTTCAAGCAGGCGGTGACCTTTGCGAAGCGCGCCCACTCGGAAACGGGCATCGGCGCGCACGCTGTATCGGTCAGCTATGCGGCGGTTGAGCTGGCGAAGAAAATTTTCGGCCGCCTTGCCGGCAAGCACGTCTTGATTATCGGGGCCGGCAAAATGGGGACGCTGGCGGCGCAAAACTTGTACGGCAGTGGCGTCGGGAAGGTGACGGTTGTCAATCGGACGCTTGAAAAAGCGAAACAGCTTGCTAAGCAGTTTGCCGGCGAAGCGAAGCCGCTCGGCGAATTGTCATGCGCTTTGCTGGAAGCAGATATCGTCATCAGCTCGACGGGAGCCAAAGGCTATATTTTGACGAAGGAAATGGTGGCGCCGCTTGAGAAAATGCGCAAAGGCCGCCCGCTCTTTATGGTTGACATCGCGGTGCCGCGCGATTTGGATCCGGCGTTGGCTGATTTGGAAACGGTGTTTTTGTACGACATTGACGATTTGCAAGATGTGGTGGCGGCCAACTTGGCGGAACGGCAAAAGGCAGCGGCTCGCATTGAAACGATGATCGAAGCGGAACTTATGGCGTTTAGCCAATGGCTGCAGACGCTCGGCGTCGTGCCAGTCATTGCCGCATTGCGCGAAAAGGCGCTGGCCATTCAAGCAGAAACGATGAAAAGTTTGGAGCGGAAACTGCCGCATTTGTCGGAGCGCGACTGGAAAGTGTTGAATAAGCATACGAAAAGCATTATTAACCAGCTGCTCCGCGATCCGATTTTGCAGGCGAAGGAACTCGCCGCCGGCCCGAATGCCGAGGAGGCGCTTTTGCTGTTTATGAAAATTTTCAATATCGAAGATGCGGTGAAAGCCGAGCGGCATATAGAGCAGGCGAAATCCGTGCAATGCGATGAACAAGACGCGGAAGCGGTCCGTGCCGCCCGCCCATCATGGCAGCTGTAAGGTGGGATGGATGGTGGCGCTGTTGTATGAGTTGTCCATTTTGCTTTACATCGCTTCGATCCTATTCTATTTCATCGATTTTTTGCAACAAAACCGGAAGGCGAACGACATCGCCTTTTGGTTGCTTTCTATTGTGTGGCTTTTGCAGACAGTGACGTTTGTTTCTCGCATCATGGAGACGAAGCGCTTTCCGATTTTAACGATGTCGGAAGGGCTTTATTTTTACGCTTGGCTGCTCATTACGCTGTCGCTCGTCATCAATCGGCTGCTGCGCGTCGATTTCATCGTCTTTTTTACGAACGTGCTTGCTTTTTTTATTTTGGCCATTCATACGTTTGCACCGTCTTCGCAGTCGCCGGCTGTTGCGGAGCGGCTCGTCTCGGAGCTGCTGATCATCCACATCACCCTTTCGCTCGGAGCGTATGCGGCGTTTACGCTGTCGTTTCTGTTTTCGGTGCTTTACATGTTGCAGTACAGTTTGCTGAAAAAGAAAAAGTGGGGGGCGCGCCTTTGGCGCATGGCGGATTTGTCGCGGCTTGATTGTTTGTCGTATGTTTTAAACGCGCTCGGCTTGCCTATGTTGTTATTAGGGCTCATTCTTGGCGTGATTTGGGCGTATATTCAAATCGGCCATTTCCATTGGTATGATGCGAAAGTGCTTGGGTCGTTTGTCGTTCTTCTCGTCTATGGCGTCTATTTTTACAAGCGAGCCGTCCGGCAGATGCAAGGGAAGGCGATCGCGCTATGGAATATCGGTTCGTTTTTATTTTTGCTTGTCAACTTTTTCTTGTTTGGTAGTTTGTCAAAATTTCATTTCTGGTATTCGTAATCGAGGTGGAACGAGATGCGGAACATTGTCGTTGGCTCGCGGCGCAGCAAGCTTGCCTTGACCCAGACGAAGTGGGTGATCAACGAATTGAAACAGCTTGGGGCGCCGTTTACGTTTGAAGTGAAAGAAATCGTCACGAAAGGAGATCGGGTGCTTGATGTTACGCTCTCGAAAGTCGGGGGCAAAGGGTTGTTTGTGAAAGAGATTGAGCATGAATTGCTCGCCGGCGGCATCGATATGGCGGTCCATAGCATGAAAGATATGCCGGCTGTGCTGCCCGAAGGTTTAGTGATCGGTGCGGTTCCGCGCCGCGAAGATGCACGCGATGTGCTTGTCAGCAAAGGAAACCGGATGCTCTCCGACTTGCCGCCTGGGTCGGTCATTGGCACGAGCAGCTTGCGCCGTTCGGCGCAGCTGCTTGCCTATCGCCCGGATTTGACGATCAAATGGATTCGCGGCAATATTGACACAAGGTTGGCGAAGCTCGAAAGCGAAGAGTACGATGCGATCGTGTTAGCGGCGGCGGGTCTTGCGCGCATGGGTTGGGGCGATGACGTCATCAGCGACTATCTTCCTTTTGATGTCTGTGTTCCGGCGGTCGGCCAAGGGGCGCTGGCGGTCGAATGCCGGGAGGATGATGACGAATTGCGCCAATGGCTCAGCCGGTTAAACGACGAGCAAACCGAGCGGGCTGTTCGGGCGGAGCGCGCCTTTTTGCAGCAAATGGAAGGAGGCTGTCAAGTGCCGATTGCCGGCTACGCGGAAGTGAAGGAGGGGACGGTGCGTCTTACCGCGCTTGTCGCCTCCCCGGATGGCAAAGAAATGTATAAAGAAATCGTTACTGGCGCCGATCCGGAAGCGGTCGGCCGACAGGCGGCTGCTGTCTTGATCGAACAAGGGGCGAAAGCGCTCATCGAGCGGGTGAAACAGGAGTTGAGCCAATCATGACACACAGCGCGCTCGCCGGCAAAACGGTGCTCGTGACGCGCGGCAAAGAGCAGGCGGCATCGTTTTCTGCCAAGCTGCGCGCTGTCGGCGCCGTGCCGGTCGAGATCCCGCTCATTGCCATCCGACCGGCGGCGCCGGAAGAAATCGCTTCTATGGTTGAGCGACTTGGCGAATACCGTTGGCTCGTTTTCACAAGCGCGAACGCCGTCCGCTTCTTTTTTCCGCACGTTTCGTTGCCGCGGCCGCTGCCGGAGATGGCTGTCGTCGGTCGGAAAACAGCGGCGGCGCTCGCCGAGCATGGTCTTTCCCCGGCGCTTGTGCCGGATGATTACACCGCTGAACGGCTGGCTGACTTGCTCATGCCGCGCGTCAAACAAGGCGACCGGGTGCTGTTTGTCAAAGGCAATTTGGCGCGCCCGACCTTGCCTGAGGCGTTGCGAAACGCCGGCGCCGCGGTCGACGAGCTCACGGTGTATGAGACCGAGCCTGATGAAAACGGCCGGGAGCGGTTGTTGTCGCTGCTGCGCCGGCGGGAGCTTGATGCGGTCACCTTGATGAGCCCGTCGGCGGTTGACAGCCTTGTCCGCCTTCTCGACAAAGAAGTGGATGCCCTTCTTTCCGGTGTTGCGGTCGCCTGCATCGGACCGGTGACGAAAGAAGCGGCCGAGCGGGCGGGCATTCCGGTCCATATTTGTCCGACGGATTACACCACGGATGGTATAATCAAAGCGATGGAACAATATTTTTCCATGGAGGGACGATGAATGGCACTGTCATTTGACCGCCATCGCCGTTTGCGGCAAACGGCTGCGATTCGGGCGATGGTGCGTGAGACGCATCTTCGCGTCGAGGATCTCATTTATCCGCTGTTTGTGGTCGAGGGAAGCGGCATTAAGCGGGAAGTGCCGTCGATGCCAGGGGTTTACCATTTATCGCTTGACCGTTTATCTGAGGAAGTGGACGACATCGCCAAGCTTGGCATTCCCGCCGTCATGGTGTTTGGTGTGCCGAATGAAAAAGATGAAGTCGGTTCGCAGGCGTATTGCGAAACAGGGATTGTTCAGCGGGCGATCCGCCAAATCAAAGCTGAACACAAAGATCTAGTCGTCATTGCGGATACGTGTTTATGTGAATATACGAGCCACGGCCATTGCGGCGTCGTCGAAAACGAGCGCGTGCTGAACGACCCGTCGCTCGAGCTCCTCACCAAAACGGCGGTGAGCCAAGCGCAAGCCGGCGCCGACATCATCGCGCCGTCGAACATGATGGACGGCTTTGTCGCCGCCATTCGCCGTGGGCTTGATGAAGCAGGGTTTGAGTATGTGCCGATCATGTCGTATGCAATCAAATACGCTTCGGCATTTTACGGCCCGTTCCGTGATGCCGCCGACAG
The DNA here is from genome assembly GCF_017515625.1 of Geobacillus sp. Classification (NCBI taxonomy): domain Bacteria; kingdom Bacillati; phylum Bacillota; class Bacilli; order Caryophanales; family Anoxybacillaceae; genus Geobacillus; species Geobacillus sp. The sequence goes on along the minus strand of NZ_JAFWFM010000078.1, from coordinate 15,241 downwards.
CGCGCCGCAGTTTGGCGACCGGAAGACGTACCAAATGGATCCGGCCAACCGCCTTGAGGCGTTTCGCGAGGCGGAGTCGGATGTCAAAGAAGGCGCTGATTTCTTGATGGTGAAGCCAGCGCTTGCCTACATGGATATTATCCGCGACGTCAAAAACCGTTTTCCGCTTCCGCTTGTCGCCTATAACGTGAGCGGCGAGTATGCGATGGTCAAAGCGGCGGCGCAAAACGGCTGGATCGATGAGAAGTCGGTCGTCATGGAAATGTTGACAGGGATGAAACGGGCGGGCGCAGATTTGATCATTACGTATTTTGCCAAAGATGTCGCCCGCTGGCTGGCTGAATAGAGAGGAGGGCGGAAGCATGCGAAGCTACGAACGGTCAAAAACCGCTTACGAAGAAGCGGTGAAATTGATGCCGGGCGGGGTGAACAGCCCGGTGCGCGCCTTCAAGTCGGTCGGGATGACGCCGATTTTCATGGCGCGCGGCCAAGGAGCGAAAATTTACGATATTGACGGCAATGAGTACATTGATTACGTACTGTCATGGGGTCCGCTCATTTTAGGGCATGCCAACCCGCAGGTCGTGGAAGCGTTGAAGCGCGTGGCGGAACAAGGCACAAGCTTTGGCGCTCCGACATTGCTTGAAAATGAGCTCGCCAAGCTCGTGATTGAGCGGGTGCCGTCGGTGGAAATCGTGCGGATGGTCAACTCCGGTACGGAGGCGACGATGAGCGCCCTCCGCTTAGCGCGCGGCTACACGAAGCGCAACAAAATTATCAAATTTGAAGGCAGCTACCACGGCCACGGCGATTCGCTGCTCATTAAAGCCGGATCCGGCGTGGCGACGCTCGGCCTGCCGGACAGCCCGGGCGTGCCGGAATCGGTCGCCCAGCATACCATCACGGTGCCGTACAACGATTTCGACAGCGTCCGCTATGCGTTTGAGCGGTTTGGCGAAGACATCGCCGCGGTGATCGTCGAACCGGTCGCCGGCAATATGGGCGTCGTTCCACCAGTGCCTGGCTTTTTGGAAGGGCTGCGCGAGGTGACGAAACAATACGGAGCCTTATTGATTTTCGACGAGGTCATGACCGGGTTCCGCGTCGATTACCACTGCGCCCAAGGGTATTATGGCATTGAGCCGGATTTGACGTGCCTTGGCAAAGTGATCGGCGGCGGCTTGCCGGTTGGGGCGTACGGGGGCAAAGCCGAGATCATGGAGCTTGTCGCGCCGAGCGGGCCGGTGTACCAAGCCGGCACGCTCTCCGGCAATCCGCTCGCCATGACGGCCGGGTACGAGACGCTCCGCCAGCTGACGCCGGAAACGTACGAAGAGCTTGGCCGCAAAGCGGCGCGCCTTGCGGATGGGCTTCATCAGGCAGCAGAGAAATACGATATCCCGCATACGATCAACCGCGCTGGGTCGATGATCGGCTTTTTCTTCACGAACGAGCCGGTGGTCAACTACGAGACAGCGAAAACGTCCGACTTGGAGCTGTTTGCCGCCTATTATCGGGAAATGGCGAATGAAGGCATTTTCCTGCCGCCGTCGCAATTTGAAGGGCTGTTTTTGTCGACGGCGCACAGTGATGATGATATTGAATATACGATTGCCGCTGCTGAGCGGGTGTTTGCCCGTCTGCGCGGATAAGGAAAGGGGCTGCCGACGGTCGGCAGCCCAATTTTTTATCATACCGCCTCGTTTCCGTTCATACAATGGATAATGTCATAGAAACTATTTGCCGAAGGGACGGAAGGAGGAGGCCCGGTTGGAGCAATCGTATTTGCGTTTTTCATTGGAAGAATCGGTCTGGTTTAAAAGAGGACAGGAAGTCGCCGAGTTTTTATCCATTTCTCTTGATCCGGTCATTTCCGTCGATGAGTACGACCAATATATTACGATCCGCGGCGCGCTTGAGTTGAGCGGCGAATTCCACCAAGCGGGCGAAGGGCAGGCTGAAGCGGATGACGACGTGTTTGAGCTGGCTGGTTATCGGTTCATTCAGCACATTTCGGTGCGCGAAGACGGGATCAGCGAACTGTCGCACCGCTTTCCAATCGATATTACGATTCCAAAAAACCGCATTCGTTCCCTTGAGGATGTGTACGTGACGGTTGAATCGTTTGATTATGATTTGGATGAAAACGGAAGATTGCTGATCACTGCCGACATTTCGATCAGCGGCATTAGTGAAGCGCCGCTTGACGATGATTTGCCGGACGATGAGGAGGACGATGAGCCGCTGTTTGCCCCGTTTGAATCAATCGCCCGCAAGGAAGCGGCCGGTGAGGAAACGTTTGCTTCCGTGGATGATCTCACCGATGAGGCGGATGAACAGCCGGCTTTTGCCGCCGACGAAACGACCGTTTCCGTCATGGAGCCGGCCGCCATGCGTCATGAAGAAACGGAGGCTGAGGAAGAAGAGGAGGCCAAAGAGCCGTTTTTGCCGCTTGAGACGGAAACGAAGGAGGTCAGCGCACAGACGGAGGAAGACATCGCTTCGCTGCTGCCGCCAACTGAGGCGAAGGTATCGATCGGGGCGGCGAAAAAGGCGGTTGAGGAAGAAGAAGAAACGAAAACAAAAAGCGAAAATGCGCTTTACTTGACGAAACTGTTTGCGAAAAGCGAGGAGAAAGAGTTTACGAAACTGAAAATTTGCATCGTCCAGCAAGGAGATTCATTGGACAAGATTGCCGAACGGTATGATGTGACCGTCTCGCAGCTTTTGCGCGCCAACGATTTGGAAGGCCCAGATGACGTGCACGAGGGGCAGCTGCTCTATATTCCGGCCATGGCGGGAAGCCGTTCTTTCGCCTGAAAGGGACGCTTTCCGTTTCTGATCAGTAAGGGGGCGTAACGAATGGCCGCACAGGCTGACCGATATGAGGCTGTGCTCGCCCAGTACGGTCTTCGTCCAGAGCGCATGGAGCAGCGAGGCAAAGCCGTCAAGGTATACACGAACCGCGGTGTTTTCGCCTTAAAGCCGCTTGAAAGCGAGCAAGAAGCCGCCGCCGTTTGGCAGTCTCTCCAGCATGGCGGCCCCCGTTGTCTCCCACTTTACCTGACGCGGCGGCGGTCGCTGTTTGCCACAGAAGGCGGCCGTCTTTATTATTTGCAAGCATGGCATGGCGGCGAATCAAAGGTGGAGAAGGATGCGGTGGACGCCTTTTTTCGCGAGCTCGCCCGCCTCCATCGCGCCACCGTCCGTACGATCGAGGTGAGTGAGGAAGAGGCGGCGGCGTACCGAAAGCAAAAAAAGGACGAATGGCAACGGGCGCGGATGGTTTGGGAAGAACGGATTGAGCGGTACGAAGCGGCGTGGTACATGTCTCCGTTTCAGCTCCAATGCTGCACCTATTTTCATGAGGTGATGCGCGCGTACTCGTTCGCTGAAGAACGGCTCGATGTGTGGGAAGAGACGCTCAAAGAGACGAAGCAATGGCGCATCGCCTGGGTGCACGGCAAAGCGCGCCTCTCCCACCATCTCCCGCCGTATTGGATCAGTTGGGAGCGGGCGCATTGGAATTCGCCGCTCTTTGATGTGATCGCCGCGCTCCGTTTTCACGTACAGACAATGCCGCCGCTTGGGCGCGAGTGGCTTGAAGGGATGGGGGAGTACGAGAAGGAGCTGCCGCTGTCCGACGGGGAGCGGGCGTTTTTATACAGCCATTTGGCGGAGCCGCGTGGGTTTGTCCGCTGTTTGGAGCGGTATGAGGCCGCTTCGCGGAACGAGCGGAACGAACGGGAATATGTGGCCGCGTTGCAGCGTCGTTATTTGGCGTTCAAAAATATGGAGGTGCTCGTTATGCACCTTGTCCAACGCGACGCCGCGCGGCAGCAGGAAGAAGCGGTGGACAACGAACCGCCGGTGGATGAAAGCAGCAATGGTTAAATCGATTTTGAATGCAGCCCAAACAAAATGGCGTCCCACTAAATCCATTCCAGATGGAGCGCCACGGCAATGAAAACGAAGATGGCCAATAAAATGACATCAAACGTCGTTGGCAGAAAAATAGTGCGGATCGCTTGAAAAATGGTGAGCGGGATGATCACTTGGGCGCAGACGGCGCGCACTTGCCGAAGCCACGGCGGCCATGAATACGGGTTGAATCGCCGCATCGGTGTTCCCTCCTTCCCGGGTTTACTATACAATATGAAACAACAAAATGTTTGTCACCAACCGCCGGCCAATGGAATAAATAAATAAAAACTTGGCAAAGATGATGGACAATGGTAGTATAATAATCGAATCATGACGACAAAAGCGAAGACGGGGAGGAGTACAGCGGTCCGCGCCTGCAGAGAGGGAAATCGGAAGCTGCGAGATTTCCTAGGATGACGGCTGCTGGAAGGTCGCCCTTGAGCTGCTTCTTTGAAAGGCGCTGCTGCCGAGTAGAGGAAGCCGGCATCATGCCGTTATGCCAATGAAGCGCTTAAGCTTCTAGAAGGCCGGTCAACCAAACTGATTGTGGGCTCGCCAGCCGATGTTTCACCGGTGGGTTGGCCGTGTTGCAGTTCTCTTCATCACCAGCCTTCTAGGCTTAAGAAAAAAGGTGGTACCGCGAAAGTAGCTCCTTTCGTCCTTTTTGGATGAAAGGGGCTTTTTTGCTTGCCGGCTGTGCGGCATTGCTTAGTGGGAAGCCGCCGTCGGCCGCATTGTCCATCATGTTGAAGGAGGGAAATGAAACATGGCACAGCACGAAGTGTCGATGCCGCCCAAATACGACCATCGCGCCGTTGAAGCCGGGCGCTACGAATGGTGGCTGAAAGGAAAATTTTTTGAAGCGACCGGTGATCCGAACAAACGACCGTTTACGATCGTCATCCCGCCGCCCAACGTCACCGGCAAATTGCACTTAGGGCATGCGTGGGATACGACGCTGCAAGACATCATTACGCGCATGAAGCGGATGCAAGGGTATGACGTCCTGTGGCTTCCGGGAATGGATCACGCCGGCATCGCCACCCAGGCGAAAGTCGAGGAAAAATTGCGCCAGCAAGGGCTGTCGCGCTACGATTTAGGCCGGGAAAAATTTTTAGAAGAAACGTGGAAGTGGAAGGAAGAATACGCCGGCCATATTCGCAGCCAATGGGCGAAGTTAGGGCTTGGGCTTGATTACACGCGCGAGCGGTTTACACTTGACGAAGGGCTTTCCAAAGCGGTGCGCGAAGTGTTCGTCTCGCTCTACCGGAAAGGGCTCATTTACCGCGGCGAATACATCATCAACTGGGATCCGGTGACGAAAACCGCGTTGTCGGACATTGAGGTTATTTATAAAGAAGTGAAAGGCGCGCTCTACCATATGCGCTATCCGATCGCCGACGGCTCCGGCTTCATCGAGGTGGCGACGACCCGTCCGGAGACGATGCTCGGCGATACGGCCGTTGCCGTGCATCCGGATGACGAGCGGTACAAGCACTTGATCGGCAAAATGGTGAAACTGCCGATCGTTGGCCGCGAAATTCCGATCATTGCCGACGAATATGTCGATATGGAGTTCGGATCCGGAGCGGTCAAAATTACGCCGGCGCACGACCCGAACGACTTTGAAATCGGCAATCGCCACAACTTGCCGCGCATTCTCGTCATGAACGAAGACGGCACGATGAATGAAAACGCCATGCAATACCAGGGGCTTGACCGGTTTGAATGCCGGAAGCAGATCGTCCGCGATTTGCAAGAACAAGGCGTTCTCTTTAAGATTGAAGAGCATGTTCACTCGGTCGGCCATAGCGAACGAAGCGGCGCAGTTATTGAACCGTATTTGTCGACGCAATGGTTCGTGAAAATGAAGCCGCTCGCCGAAGCCGCCATCAAGCTCCAGCAAACCGACGGCAAAGTGCAGTTCGTGCCGGAACGGTTTGAAAAAACGTATTTGCATTGGCTTGAAAACATCCGCGACTGGTGCATTTCACGCCAGCTTTGGTGGGGGCATCGCATCCCGGCATGGTACCATAAAGAAACGGGTGAAATTTACGTCGACCATGAACCGCCCAAAGACATCGAAAACTGGGAACAAGACCCCGATGTGCTCGACACATGGTTCAGCTCGGCGCTTTGGCCGTTCTCGACCATGGGCTGGCCGGATGTGGAATCGCCGGATTACAAGCGCTACTACCCGACCGATGTGCTGGTCACCGGTTATGACATCATTTTCTTCTGGGTGTCGCGCATGATTTTCCAAGGGCTCGAATTCACCGGCAAGCGCCCGTTCAAAGACGTGCTCATCCACGGCCTCGTCCGCGACGCCCAAGGGCGGAAAATGAGCAAGTCGCTCGGCAACGGCGTCGATCCGATGGATGTGATCGACCAGTACGGCGCCGATGCGCTCCGTTACTTCTTGGCGACCGGCAGCTCGCCGGGGCAAGACTTGCGCTTCAGCACAGAAAAAGTCGAAGCGACGTGGAATTTTGCTAACAAAATTTGGAACGCCTCGCGCTTTACCTTGATGAACATGGGCGGCATGACGTACGAGGAGCTTGATTTGAGCGGCGAAAAAACGGTCGCCGACCATTGGATTTTAACGCGTCTGAACGAAACGATCGAGACGGTGACGAAGCTCGCTGAGAAATACGAATTCGGCGAAGCGGGGCGTACGCTGTACAACTTTATTTGGGACGACTTGTGCGACTGGTACATTGAAATGGCGAAATTGCCGCTTTACGGCGACGACGAAGCGGCGAAAAAGACGACGCGCTCCGTGTTGGCGTATGTGCTCGACAACACGATGCGCCTGCTTCACCCGTTCATGCCGTTCATTACCGAGGAAATTTGGCAAAACTTGCCGCATGAAGGCGAATCGATCACCGTCGCTCCGTGGCCGCAAGTGCGCCCTGAGCTGTCCAACGAAGAAGCCGCGGAAGAAATGCGGATGCTCGTCGACATCATCCGCGCCGTCCGCAACGTCCGCGCCGAAGTGAACACGCCGCCGAGCAAGCCGATTGCGCTCTATATTAAGGTGAAAGATGAACAAGTGCGGGCGGTGCTCATGAAAAACCGCGCCTATCTTGAGCGGTTCTGCAACCCGAGCGAGCTCTTGATTGATACAAACGTTCCCGAGCCGGACAAAGCGATGACGGCGGTCGTCACCGGCGCCGAGCTCATCATGCCGCTTGAAGGATTGATCAATATTGAGGAAGAAATTAAGCGGCTTGAAAAAGAGCTTGACAAATGGAACAAAGAAGTCGAGCGCGTCGAAAAGAAACTGGCGAATGAAGGCTTTTTGGCGAAAGCGCCGGCTCATGTCGTCGAAGAAGAGCGGCGCAAGCGGCAAGATTACATCGAAAAACGCGAAGCCGTCAAGGCGCGCCTCGCCGAGCTCAAACGGTAGACAAACGATCTTGCGGTTGATTATGATGAAGACAAATCCGCTTTCTTGTGGATTCGTCTTTTTCGATGGATCATGATAGAAGGTTTGTCATATTCTGAGAAGAGGTTTGTTGTCAACATATACTCGCTTTCGCCACGCTTCTCGATGTGTGGCGCATCTGCCGCATGAAGCCTGCAGGGGGCGGCAAGACACCAATGGAAAAAGGAGGACGATGAACATGGTTCGAACGTATGAAGAAGCAGTCGCTTGGATTCACGGGCGGCTGCGGCTCGGCATAAAACCGGGATTGAAGCGGATGGAATGGATGATGGAACAACTCGGCCACCCGGAACGCCGCGTCCGCGCCGTCCATATCGGGGGAACGAACGGCAAAGGGTCAACGGTCGCCTATTTGCGCTCGATTTTGCAGGCGGCCGGCTATTCGGTCGGCACGTTCACCTCGCCGTATGTCGAGCAGTTTAACGAACGAATCAGCATAAACGGCCAACCGATTCGCGATGAAGAGATCGTCGAGCTCGTGCAAACGATCAAACCGCTTGCGGATGAATTGGAAAAAACAGAACTTGGCGGACCGACCGAGTTTGAAGTGATCACGGCGATGATGCTGTATTATTTCGGCAAACAAAACATTCAAGACATCGTGCTCGTCGAAGTCGGGCTTGGCGGCCGCTTGGACTCAACCAACATCATTTATCCGCTCGTTTCCGTCATTACAAACGTGAGCTACGATCATATGAACATCTTAGGCGATACGCTTGGGCAAATCGCGGCGGAGAAAGCGGGAATCATCAAATCGGGCGTACCGCTTGTGACAGCGGTCAACGAGCCCGAGGCGTGGGAGGTGATCGCCAAGACGGCGGCGGAGCGGAAAGCAAAAACATATCGTCTCGGCGTCGATTTCACCGTTTCCGACCGGCAGACGACGGTGGAAGGGGAGCGGTTTTCGCTTGTCACGCCGTTTGCCGAATATCGCGATTTGCGCATTCAAATGCCCGGCGCCCATCAAGTCGAAAACGCGGCGGTGGCGGTGATGGCGGCAGAGTTGTTGCGCCTTGGCTATTCGTTTTTGATCGATCCGGAGCATATCGCCGATGGGCTGACCACAGCCGCTTGGCCCGGCCGGTTTGAGCGGGTGAGCGGCAAACCGCTCATCATTCTCGACGGCGCCCATAACGAAGCCGGAATTCGCGCCCTTGTCGAGACGGTGCGCGCTCATTATCCCGACAAGCGCGTCCATGTCTTGTTCGCCGCGCTGACCGACAAGCCGCTGGAGCGGATGATTCAACGGCTTGATGAGCTCGCGGATACAATCACGTTTACCACGTTTGATTTTCCGCGCGCGGCAGCGGCGGAACAGTTGGCGGACCTTTCCACTCATCAACAAAAGGCAACTGTTCTTCAGTGGGAAAAATGGATTCGTGAGCAGGCCTCGCGGTTGACTGAGCGGGATCTGCTTTTGATTACAGGATCCTTGTACTTTATTTCTGAAGTAAAAAAAGGAATGGGATAAGAAAATTTTGCTATCAACTGCAATAGTAGAATGATATAATGTAAATAGGAATTTTGTCTCGAATGGGGAGAGGAAAATGGGGAAAAGGAAGCTTTTCCAATGGTTGATCGTAGCGATATGGGCATTTTTGCTCATGTTTGGCCCAGGAGGAAAGGGGGGAACGGTGCAAGCAGCCTCTCTGCCGTCGCTCCAGTTCCAATTTTCTTCGTCGCAGCCCGAGTATGTGAAACCCCCGAATGCTGATGCACAAGGGAGGCTCGATGTGACGCTCAACCCGCAAGGATCGGTGTCTACGATCATTCGTCCTCCGATCGACCTTGTGTTTATCATGGATATGTCGGGGTCGATGACGGCAATGAAGCTGCAAAGCGCCAAATCTGCTCTGCAGGCGGCAGTCAACTATTTTAAGTCCAATTACAATCAAAATGACCGATTTGCCCTTATTCCGTTTTCCGATGGGGTCCGGCAGGCGAGCGTCGTTCCATTTGGAAAATATTCCGATGTAGCGAGCCAGCTTGACGCCATTCTCAGCACGGGAAACAGTTTGACCGCCAGCGGGGGGACGAACTATTCAGCCGCTTTGTCACTTGCAAGATCATATTTTACCGATCCAACAAGGAAAAAGTACATCATTTTTTTGACTGACGGCATGCCGACGGTGTTGAATACAGTTGATACGATTACGTATCGGGAGGTCAAACCGAAATTTTTGGGCGGATATCAGTACACAGGGAATAGAGTAACCGATTCTCTTTCGGTCACATATGAATTGTACAGTGATGGGCGGACTGCTGGTATCCGTTTTACCGACAACAAAGGATATTCTCGCCAATTTTACAGCGATGGGCAAGATTATGTTAATGGATGGTGGGTGTCTTGGGATAACGGCTATTCGTTCACTTACAGCAGCATCGAAAGGAAAATCCGAGCCGATGCCACAGCGGTGGCGAAAACGCTCGGGATGAACAATATCACCCTTTACTCAATCGGCTTCGGCGACAATGATGAAGTCGATATGGACTATTTACGGTCGCTTTCAGCGACTGCCGGCGGCGAGGCGCGGCAAGGAACGACGCAAAATTTGACCGCTTTGTTCCAACAGTTTTCCCAGCTTGCCACCACGCCAGCGATCACAGGAACGATCCGCATCCCGCTTTCGTCGTTTGGCGGTAATGTCGCCGTTGCGGAAAACGGCCAAGTATGGCTGGATGAAAACAAGCAAAACGCGTATATTTCGTTTTCCATCCCATACCAAGTTGGTCAAGGCACTCCGGCGCCGGTGACGATTCCGATTCCCGTGTCATTTAAAGCAAAAGGGACATATACGTTCACTGCTGAACTGACGTATCGCGATGTGTATGGCCAGCCACAGCCGGCTGTGACGAAAACGGTGACCGTCACGGTCAAAGACGAAGCGCCGCCGTCGTTTACTGGAACGGTGAAGCTGCAAGGGCTGACCAATGATGTCACAAGCTTAATCAAACGGGGGGCAACCGATGGCGACGACAACCGCTTCCGGGCCACGTATTCGTTGTCGCTTGTCGGGTATGTCGGCAATGCGACCGGGACGATCAGCAATGTGAGCATTGTCCAAGAACTGCCCGATGGCATCTCCGTTGTTCCCGATGGCAAAGTCACAACCTATGTGGAGAATGGCAAGCGTTATGCCAAATGGTCTTTCACCAATCAAATGTTCGACTACAGCCAGCTGAATAAGCTCATGCTCTCCGCACAGTGGGTGATGCAGGCGGATTATGCGATGAACAATGTCCAATTGCCCCCTGCCATTGTGACGTTTACCGACAGCCGTTATGGGGTGAGGACTTCGACGCTCTCACCGCCGGCGGAACGGATCGGCATGACAGTTCGCTTGGATGATTTTCCGAACGTTTACTATGAAGGGAATGGAATGGGGACTATTACCAAACACGAATTTTCTGCTTTATCAGACGACATCGTCGGGCGGGCGGATCCTAATGCAAATGGATTATTGCCGTTGCCTGTCAAAGCGATGCAGTATGACCCAAATGATGACGGCGTGCTGCTTGTCACCTACAGCAATGGCCAAACGGTGTCGGTGTATATTAAACCGCATCTCGTGGTGACAACGCCAAAAGGCGCTGTAGCGAATGGTACGACGACGTACGAGGCGCCTACCGTCAAATTGGTGGGGCCGGTGGCCGGGGAAGGCGTGTCCTATCAGTATCAAATGATTCGAAATGGTTCGGCATCTGCTTGGACAGCGCTCAAGTCTCCGTATGAAATCGCCATTTCAAACGATGGGTCATACACAGTGAACGTGCAGTCGTCAGGAGGATTAACGAGAGGAACAGGTTTGGCGAGCGTTGTGTTTACGTATACAAAGTTGATCACCGAACTGAAACTCGGCTCGTATCAGGCGACGATGAACGTCGGGGATGTGCAGACCATTCCGGTGACAATCGTGCCAAGCGATGCGACGAACAAAACGTTGGTATGGTCGTCCAGCGATAATGCTGTGGCTGTTGTGCAAAACGGGGTCGTCACGGCGCTGAAACCAGGGACGGTTGCCATTACAGTGCGTTCTACAGACGGCGGGAATGCCTCTGCAACAGCGTCCATCCGTGTGATTGATCCGTACGTAGCGCTCACAGGCATGGCTTTCCGCAACCCGGTGATCTATATGAATCCAGGCGATCGGCTCGAAGTGGCGGAGCAGCTCCGCTTTATCCCGGAAAATGCGACGGATCAAACGCTCCGCTTGGTGACGTCGTCCGATAGGAGGTTTGTCGACATTATTCAACAAAACGGAAGATGGTATTTGCAGGCTGTGGATGTCGGGTATGCAACGGTTACGGCAACAGCGAACGCGAAGGCCCCAGATGGACGTGATATTCAAGCAGAGGTGATGGTCATCGTCCGCCCGTCGCCCACGAACAATAACGGCGGGAACAACGGCGGTCGATGGTAAAGGAAAAGGGGCTGACCCAAAGGCCGTCTGTCTTTAACATCTTTCCGAAAGAAGTCTCCCACTTTGAAACGAAGTGAAAGTGGGAGATGAATTTCGGTTGGCGTCAGCCAACGAATAGGATAGAATATGGTTAGAACGGACACCTTCGGAACGAAGGGAAGCGTAAAGGGTTCTTGTGTGTGGCTTACCGTTCGGCGAACACACACAAGTCGCTTGAAGCCCCCATCTCTAAGCGAAGCGTAGGTGGTGGGTAGTTCACGATAAGTACAACATATAGTGTTAAAGAAGCGGTCAGCACACATATATAGAGATAAAAGAGGGCGTCCCCCCTCCTATTGGGACGCCCTCTTTTTCATTTCACTTCTAGACGATCAACGACAAGCGAAAGACGGTTGACAAACGGGAGTCCAGTTCCTTGTTCAATCAGCACTTCGGGGCGATAACGGACGATTAGGCGTGAGGAGAGCGGATCGTTGATCGGCGTGAATTGCCCCGGCTCCCCATTATCCCCGTTCACCTGGCCGCGGAATGCGTTGACGACCAGCCCTTCGACATCGGCGTCAGGAGCGGTCGCTCCGTTCCCACGCGCGAACAGTCCGCCTTCAATATATAAATAAGAGCCAACAGCGTAAATGGTGGCGCTGCTGTCCGTATAAAAGTAGCCTTTCAAGTTTGGCGTCGGGGACGGGTTGTCAAACTCGTTGATGCGGGAAAGATCGAGCGTTCCTTTTGACAACAACACGACTCCTTTGCCGCTTTCAGCTCGCTCAACTCGGCTTTGATAAATTTTCGTTTTTCCCATGACGTAAATGCTGGCATCGAGTTTGACATTTCCAGTGATCGTCATATTGCCGAAAACGATGAAATTTCCGTATACGTTGATAAAATGGTTCGAATTCGTCGGGCCATTGAGCGTTAGATCCCCGTTGACGATGAGCCATTGGTTGACCTTGTTGGCGGCGTCCGTGCGAATGTCGACATCTCCAGTGAGCACGCCGCTTCCGTCTAAGTAAAGCGGTTTTTCTTTAGAACTTTGCTTGATGGCTTTTTCAATCGGCACGGTTGAATCGATGACAATCGGAGTCCATCGGTTGGACAACTCTACAGCCAAATAGCGTAACGCATTGGCTTTGTCGGTTGCTTCTTGAACGCGTTGTATGTCTTCCAGATACGAATCACTCGTTCGGGAAATATCTGACGCCTGCAATAGCTTGTCGGCAACTGTCAAATCGAAATCCACATCGATGAAGTCTTCGTTCTCCTGCTTGGTAGAAGGCGCCGGTTCGACAACATCTGTCGGCCAAAGGGGCGTCCAACTGCCTGACATAGAAAAACGGGTTTGACTCGCTGTCCAACAACTGGTTGTTTGACCGCATGCCATCAGTTGACCATCGCTTGTATACCAGACGGATGAAGAAGAAAGGCGCGGCATGCCGGCGTTGGGTGAAGCGACGGTCAATTGACCATTCTGTTTGACATAGTTGGTCGCGTTGCTCGCATAAGCGTCTTGCCCGGCGTAAACGTTTCCTTTCTCAACATAGACTCCACCGTTTAATACAACATCTTTGTTTGACCCGAGCGCATATTTGAGAAAACTTGGCGTGTTGGTGACAAAGATGAGCCGTTCGACAGTCCGCACCTGATGGCCGTCGGTGAATTGCTTCGATAAACGGAGGGCGCGCAAGAAGACCTGGTCTTTTGGAATATTGTACTGCTCGCTTTCGTCTGTCATGGTTACCCCATAGCGGGCGGTCAAACGACCCGCGATCGTGTTTTCCCTAGCCGATGGGCTGTCTGTTCCGAGAAACTGATCCCACTGATTAGGGGTAAAAATGCGATGATCAACAAAAAAATTGGGGGCGGATAATTGCGCTTTGAGATCCGCTAATGCTTCGTTGAGCTCTGTTTTCGCTTCGTGCAGCGACTGCACATCATCGACGCGCACGGTCGTGAATTGGGCGTGTTGAACGGCGGCCGTGACAATGGTCAAACCGAGCAAGAAAAAGATGGTGATGACTAGCAAGGTGGTTACTAAGCTGTATCCCTGCTCATTTTTGCGCATGCGGTTCCCTCCTATTCTAAAACCCGAATTCCGTCTTCAATGTGAACGGTTTTATCGAGATGACTCCATGATTTTCTGCATCTTGAATCGTTAAGGTCATTGTAAGCACTCCGCTTCGGCAAATGATTCCTTCCCTGCGTGCGCAACGGAAGGAAAAGGATGATGAAGAGCCATCAAGCAAAAGGCGGGTAGAGGTGATTGGCTCTCCATCCACTATCAATTTTCCGTTTTCGATGGAAATGGTCCGAACGCTCGGTTTTGTCGCCTGTCCGCGGGAAACAAGGCCGACTTGACTATTCGTCTCAAACTGTTCATTCTTCACGAACGCCAATTGGTGCAGAGGTTTGTTTTCTTGGTTCTGCCCGGCTTCAAGGCCATCCGGAGAGAATGCGTACAGTGCGTTCATAAGACGAGCTGCAGCATAATCCGCTTCGCTGCGCAGCTCGTTTTCAATGCCGATTCGTTCATAGACGCGAATGCCGGCGATAAACACAGTGTAGATGATGCCAATGATCACCATCGAAATCGTGATAGCGGCCAACAGTTCCACAAGCGACATGCCGTCTTGATTGTCAACGGATCGTTTCATCGGTGATCACTCCTTCGACCCATGTCATCTCACGATCTCTCCCTCCATAGCGGACGACGGCGTATATTTTCATCATATAGCGTCCAGCATCAGAAGAAACGACACGGGCCCGTTCTTTTTGAATGGCGCCTTTGAGCTGTTCAGGAAAAGATCGGAATTCACTTGAACGAAGAAATGAATCCCACGCTTGCTGGTCAGAGCGGATGACGTAGATTGTTGTTTCGTATGGAATGTCGTTCACTTTTGGGGAGAGCTGAGCGGTGCATGCTTCTTGCGCTGAGATTGTTCCGTTTTCAGTCCCCCCCGGAAACAGAAGATGCTGAAGTTCGGTCTGGCCGCAGCTGGCTTCGTCCATCTTTAGAAAAGAAGAATCGCTGTTCGTCATGTAATCGGCCAATGAGGCAAATCGTACATTTTTTTCAAAATATGACGCTGCCCCCCTTGCGAGATGAATGGCCACTGTCCGCCGCTCGTTGTCGGATGTGTAGTTCATAGCATTCGTAAAAAAGGAAAACAAACCAATCGCCACTGCCGACAGCAAAGCGATGGATAGGAGGGTTTCGAGGAGTGTAAACCCCCTTCTAGAATGGGAAGAAAAAAAATTCTTTTCCGCCATTTGTCACAACCTTCTTTCAAAATATGTAACTTTATTATACAATCCTGAATCCGTGATAAAGACGCGTTCAAAGCTGCCAAGAAAACTGGATCAATCAACAAAATATTGCACTCGGGGTTCTTCACCTAATAGGTGAACATTCGAAATGGAGTCGAAGTCTCGACACGATTGGGTTTCCCAG
>NZ_JAFWFM010000077.1:0-1792 GCF_017515625.1 Geobacillus sp. | reverse complement strand
AGTGTCTTATGCTCTAGCGGCGAAGTGGACACGCCTCAAAGAATAAGGATTGCTTGAAGCAGTCAAACTTCTTTGGAAGCCCCCACTTCAAATTTTCGCTAGAAAATTAAGTGGGGGTAGTTCACGGACAAGTGGTTCACCATGCGTTGCTTTATGGTATGATAGAGCGTGAGGTGAGGACATTGCGGCAATATTTACAGCTTTTGGAGGATATTTTGGAAAACGGCGTCGAAAAAGAAGACCGAACGGGCGTCGGCACGCTGTCGGTGTTCGGCCGCCAGCTCCGCTTCAACTTACAAGATGGATTTCCGCTCGTGACAACGAAAAAATTGCATATCCGCTCCATCATTTATGAACTGCTTTGGTTTTTAAAAGGCGATACGAACGTCCGCTATTTGCAGGAGAATGGCGTGACGATTTGGGACGAGTGGGCGGACGAAAACGGCGATCTCGGCCCGATTTACGGCGCGCAATGGCGCTCGTGGAAGGGAGCAGACGGGAAAACCATCGACCAGATCGCATGGGTTGTCGAAGAGATCAAACGAAATCCGCATTCACGCCGACTGCTGGTGAGCGCTTGGAATGTAGCGGAATTGGACGAGATGAAGCTGCCGCCGTGCCATTACGCCTTCCAGTTTTACGTCGCCAACGGCCGGTTGTCATGCATGTGGCAGCAGCGCTCCGTTGATACGTTTTTAGGGTTGCCGTTTAACATCGCGAGCTACGCGTTGTTGACGCATATGATCGCCCAGCAGTGCGACCTCGATGTCGGCGAACTCATTTTCACCGGCGGCGACGTCCATTTGTACAAAAATCATCTGGAACAAGCGAAACTGCAGCTGACGCGCGAGCCGCGCCCGCTGCCGAAGCTCGTGATCAAACGGAAGCCGCCGTCTATCTTTGACTATGAATACGACGACTTTGAAATCGTCGGCTACGATCCGCATCCGGCGATTAAAGCGCCGGTGGCGGTGTGAAGGGGAGAGCGCGATGATGTCGCACATTGTGGCGATGGATGAAAACCGGGTGATCGGCAAAGACAACGGTTTGCCTTGGCATTTGCCGGCTGATTTGGCGTATTTCAAACGGGTGACGATGGGGCATGCCATCGTGATGGGGCGAAAAACGTTTGAGGCGATCGGCCGGCCGCTTCCCGGCCGGGAAAACATCGTCGTCACGCGCAACCGTTCGTTTCGCCCGGAAGGCTGCCTTGTGCTTCACTCGCTCGACGAGGTGAAACAGTGGGCCGCCGGCCGCAACGATGAAGAGGTGTTTATCATCGGAGGAGCGGAACTGTTTCAGGCGACGATGCCGCTTGCCGACCGACTGTATGTGACGAAAATTTTCGCCTCGTTCCCTGGCGATACGTTTTATCCGCCGATTTCCGAGCAAGAGTGGGAGATCGTTTCATATACGCAAGGAACGATCGATGAAAAAAACCGATACGATCACGCCTTTCTCATTTATGAGCGAAAAACAGGGCGCGCTTAGCTTTTGGCTGGGCGCGTCTTTTTGCATAGAAGCGGGGCGAACAAGGAACGATAACAAGTAAGACCCAACAATGGAAATGGAGGAAGACAAATGAAGCATATCGTTCCTTTTATCGTCAAGCTCGCCGCTTGGAGCGTCGTCTTATTTTCCATGTTTACGATCTTCAACGTCCCGCTTTCGTTGATTTCGCTCATGACGGTCATCACGGCGCTCGTGTCTTACGTCATCGGCGATGTGTTCATCTTGCCGCGCGTCGGCCATTTTGTTGCTGCCGCACTTGACGTGCCGCTTTCCTTTTTGT
>NZ_JAFWFM010000007.1:0-1653 GCF_017515625.1 Geobacillus sp. | reverse complement strand
GGGAAACCCAATCGTGTCGAGACTTCGACTCCATTTCGAATGTTCACCTATTAGGTGAAGAACCCCGAGTGCAATATTTTGTTGATTGATCCAGTTTTCTTGGCAGCTTTGAACGCGTCTTTATCACGGATTCAGGAAATAAAGTCAAAAAAGCAGAGGTGGACAAAGATGAAGAAAACACTCGGATGGCTGGCCGCCTTCTCCCTTCTTCTTTTAGGCGGATGCAATGTTGGAAACAGCAATGAAGCAAACGATGGGGACCGTTCGCTTGTGCGCGTCAGAAATACGGTTGATGAGCAGGTAGAAAATAAATCGGGCCAGGAGATCGCCCGCCGGATTGCGGAGATCGCGAACCGTGTGCCGAACGTTCACGATGCTACCGCGATCGTTGTGGGCAAGTACGCCATCGTCGGCATTGACGTCGGCGCCAATGTCGACGCCTCACGCGTCGGCACGATCAAATATTCCGTTGCAGAAGCGCTACAAAAAGACCCGTACGGCGCCAACGCAATTATTATCGCCGATCCGGACCTTTACACGCGCGTGCGCAACATCGGCCGGCAAATTGATGAGGGGCGGCCTGTGCAGGCATTCATGAACGAAATCGCCGACATCGTTGGACGGGTGATGCCGGAAGTGCCAAGCGACCTGTTTGAAACGACGCCAAATCCGACCGAAGAAAACGACGGGCAGTTGAACAACCAAGAGGAACGGCAGTTGAACGAACATCAAGAAAAGCAGTCCAACCACCACTTAAACCGCTAAACGATTCTGCTGCGCTGTGGTATAATGGATCGGGAGGGGCATTTTCGATCTTAATGACAGCCGGAGAAGCTTTAGCGTGACAGAGAACCGAACAACGAGCCGCCTTCCGGACAAACCAATTTGTCTAGAAGGCGGTGTTGTTCGGCCGCCCGCCAGTCGAAAAATAAAAAACGTTAAAGCTTCAACGTGCATTGATATAGTTGTTGAGGTGAACCATGAGAATCAAATGCGTGCTTTGCGAACAAATTGACACGATCGACGATGAATCGCCGCTCGCCAAACGGCTTCGCAACCGTCCGATCCATACGTACATGTGCCGTCAATGTCATGACCGCATTGCGGAAAAAACACGGATGCGGCTGGCGACAGGAAAATTCCGCTTCTATCGCGGCAACCGCACCGATGAGGATTGGTAACCAAAAACCGGCACTGAGAAGCGGCCGCTTTCCAGTGCCGGTTTTGCTTCTTTTTCTTTATGATCCGTACTTCTCAGGCTCGGCTTCGATCTGCCGCCATATCGCTTCCGCCAGCTCCACAGGGAAATGAGCCGTCTTTGTTTCCCCGCCGCACCTATATTCAACAACGTACCGCCCGCTCGCTTCGTCTTTGGCGGCCTTCACCGCCGTCACGCCGAAGTTGTTTTCCAAGATAGCCAGAAAAAACGACGCCGTGTCGCGCGCCGCCTCATCGTGCGGGCGGGCGGCGGCGACAATTTCGATTGTCAGCCAGTTGTAAAGAGCGTCTTGCACCGATTTCATGGCTTTTCTCCCTCTTTCGCCTGCCGGTATTGTCAAAAGTTTATCCTCCACACTCACGGTTTTCCCTTGAGTTTCAACGGTTGGAAGAAAAAAAGCTTGCCACCCCCGTTGTTTTCGGCCATCATTGAGG
>NZ_JAFWFM010000076.1:0-1859 GCF_017515625.1 Geobacillus sp. | reverse complement strand
GCCCCGCCAATGAGAAAGGCGGCGATGAACACGTACAGCCCTCTTTTGCTTCTCGTGAACGCGATGATGAATGCCGCTATGGCCATAGCGATCACGATGTAGGACAAATAGCCAAGTTCCGGAAAGCTCTCTTCACTAAACGGCTTCATGCCGATATAGTGATTGAGTCCGTTAATAATGTCGATATCCCCTTCAAGCCGATTCGGATAAACGATAATCTCTAATCCTTCCGGATATTGCGGAGCGATGAAATCCATCCCCCACCAAGGAAACGCTAAAGACAAAAGCAGCAATCCTCCGGCCGCGCCGACAAAGACGGCAGACAACGGAGACAGTTTCGCTGCAGCCATTTTCTTCACACCTCTTTTGTTAGTCAGGGGGGGCGCGTCCGCCCCCTCGGTTTATTGTTTCGGCTTTACCAACAAATACCCGGTCATTTCTTGGTGCAGCGCTGAACAGAAGTTCGTGCAATACAACGGGTACGTTCCCGGCTTATTGGCGGTAAACTCGATCGTGTTCGTTTGTCCCGGCTGAATTTCCATATTCAAGTTATACTGGTTGATGGCAAAACCATGGGTAATGTCCTCATCAAAGTCAAGGTTCGTCAGGTGGATGACAACTTTATCTCCTTCATTCACTTCAATGACGTCCGGCCGCTTCGCATTGGCATCAAAAATAAACTTCGAACGCATTGCGATGCCGTAGACGTGCACCTCATTTCCTTTCCGGACGATGCGGGCGTCTTTTTGGTTGTACACAGCGTCTGGATTGTTGTTATCTTTCGGGTACACTTCAATCGTTTTAATTTTATCGGCCTTGATCATTTGCCCATAGTGCGGTTCCGGATCGACCGGCGACGATTGGATCACTTTCATTTTGTCACCGCTAATGTCAATGAGCTGCATCGATTCCGGGTGGGACGGCCCGACCGATAAATAGCTGTCTTTCGCCAACTTGTTGAGCGACACTAAATATTTGCCGTCCGGAGATACGGTATCCCCTTCCGCCGCGACGGCATGCCCTGGCGAATATTGAACCGGAACGCGGTCAAGCACTTCGCCGGTTTCCGGATTCCATTTCACAATTTCAGACGAAATAAACATCGTCGTATACGCCATGCCTTTGTCATCAAACTGCGTATGCAGCGGCCCAAGCGCGTTTTCCGGATTGACTTCCCGCTCCATCACCGATTCGTATTTCAAAATCGGGATGCCGTTCCGCTCGCCGGCAAACTCTTTCTTTTCAATCGCCTGAAACGCCTTTTCAAACGAAAATACCGTCAACAACGGGGCGAGCTTCCCGGAGGCGATGAAATATTTCCCGTCTGGGGTAACATCGACGCCATGCGGCGATTTGGCGACCGGCACTAAATAAATGCCCCCTTTATGCTTTTCCGGAAAGATCATTTTTTGACCGCCGACATTGTCATATTTCCCCGCTTTCACCATGTTCTCAAGCTCTTTCCAGTTAAACAGCACGATAAAGTCGCGGTCTTCTTGAGACGCGTTGATTTCCAAGTTTGTTGTCGCTTCTTCCGTACTGTAGATGAGCATTTTTCATTACAATAATTTCCATGGTTAGAGAGACAAACAGGGTACCCCTTACGCGATACGGAGCTGTTTTTTGATCACATCAATGGGAATATCTTGCTTTGCAGCGTAATAAATGAACTCGACGACGCTGTGGTCTTTCCGCGACCGAAGAAGCTCCAGCCCGGTGGAGAGGTTTTGTCGGGATTCGGCGATGCTGTACACGCAGGAGAGCAGCACCACCGCCCAATACCGTTTCACCGCCCGAATGTGGCGAACGCGGTATCCATCCAGCTTCAGTTGATCTTTCGCCTGCCGGAAAAAGCACTC
>NZ_JAFWFM010000075.1:0-14314 GCF_017515625.1 Geobacillus sp. | reverse complement strand
TGATGTCGAAACTGAATCGCTTGCCTAGTGGTGATAGCGGAGGGGAAACACCCGTTCCCATCCCGAACACGGAAGTTAAGCCCTCCAGCGCCGATGGTAGTTGGGGCCAGCGCCCCTGCAAGAGTAGGTCGCTGCTAGGCAGGCAAAAATGAGGGAGCTGTTTGGTTCTCTCATTTTTTTGCCTATTTCAAATGAGTCATTTTGAATGACGCCATTTTTAATCCTCTCCCCCAAAATGTAAAGCGTGATCATCGTTTCCTAGACCCCCTTTTTCATAAAAGCGATAGGAAACGGAAACTCCCGAAAGGGTGTCCTGCACGCCATGGGACACCCTCTTTTTTTATATGCGGCGGTTGACGGTCTGCTGCCTATTGGGACGATCATTCCCCTTTTTTAATCATAATTTTCTTTTTGGGTTCTTCGGGAATGAGGCGATGCAAGTGAATGAAGAGCAGGCCGTGATGGTATGTCGCTTCAATGCGGTCCTCTTTGACCGGGAATGGCAGTGGAACGGTTTTTTCAAACCGGCCTTGGAAAATGCCTTCTTCTACTAATTCAAACCCTTTAAAGTTGAGATTGACTGTCGCCTTCACTTCCAGCGTTTTGTATGATACATACACTTCCGCGTCCTCGATTTTTTTCAGTCCGGGAAGGCTAATGACGATGAGCAGTTCGTTGTCTTTCTTGTATAGGTTCATGCCGGATGATGATTTGTTTGCCGACGGCAGCAACGGCTGAATGCTCCCCCAAAAATCGGTTTGGAAAAACTGCTCCCAATGCTTTGTCCAATCGGAAAACGGTGTGAACGGGTTTTGATCAGCCATGGCGTTTCCCTCCTCTGCTCCTTCATCATATGCCGCCCCGTCTGTTTGGTGATTGATAAAATACGAACATTTCCTTTTCAAAAATATTAAATGTTCGATTTTGCCTTGACACTTTGTTTCAAAACTTGTTAATATAAAAGTAGCTTCATAGTGTATCGCAATGTCCCTCATATAATTTTGGGAATATGGCCCAAAAGTCTCTACCCAATCACCGTAAATGATTGGACTATGAGGGAAAGGATCGGTTTTGGCTTTTTTTTTCGATCAGCAACTGTCAAAGCCCAGAACGATGCTTTCCCTCGTTTATGAACGGGAACGCATGTTCTGGGTTTTGTTGTGCTAGCAAAAGGAGTGAAACGGTATGAGCCCGCTCGTTGGGGTGATCATGGGAAGCCATTCGGATTGGGAAACGATGAAACATGCTTGCGCTATTTTGGCGGAATTGGGTGTTCCGTTTGAGAAAAAAGTCGTATCGGCGCACCGGACGCCGGATGAGATGTTTCGGTATGCGGAGACAGCCGAGGAGCGCGGCATCCGCGTGATCATTGCCGGCGCTGGCGGAGCGGCTCACTTGCCGGGGATGATCGCGGCGAAAACGACGCTGCCGGTGATTGGGGTGCCCGTGCAGTCAAAAGCATTGAATGGACTGGATTCGTTATTGTCGATTGTGCAAATGCCAGGCGGGGTGCCGGTGGCGACGGTGGCGATCGGCAAGGCGGGGGCGACCAACGCCGGACTGCTCGCCGCATCGATTCTTGGACTGCTTGAGCCACGCTATATGGAGGCGCTCAAAGCGCGGCGGGAAGCGATTCGCAAACAAATCGTAGAAAGCAGTGATCAATTTGACTAAGCAACGGATCGTTCCTGGGCAGACGATCGGCATCATCGGCGGGGGGCAGCTCGGGCGGATGATGGCTTTGGCGGCGCGCGAGATGGGTTTTCGCATCGCCGTGCTCGACCCAACGCCTGACTCCCCGTGCGGGCAAGTGGCCGATGTGGAGATTACGGCGCCTTATCATGATTTGGACGCCATCGCTGAACTGGCCCGCGTGAGCGATGTCATTACGTACGAATTTGAAAATATCGATGCGCGAGCGCTTGAGTGGCTGGAGGCAAACGCCTATGTCCCGCAAGGAAGCCGACTGCTTGCGGTGACGCAAGACCGGGCGCTGGAGAAAGCGGCGATCGTTGATGCCAGCTTGCCGGTGGCGCCCTATGTCGAAGTGAATGGAGCGGAGGAACTTGAACAGGCCGTTCAGACGATCGGTTTCCCGTGCGTCTTGAAAACGCGGCGCGGCGGCTACGACGGCAAAGGACAATATGTGCTGCGCGGCGAAGGCGATCTAGCCAAAGCGGCTGATTTGCTTGGGCTTGGCCCATGCATTTTGGAAGGCTGGGTGCCGTTTGTGAAGGAAATGTCGGTCATTGTCGCCCGCAACCTCGATGGTGAGACGGCTGTTTTTCCAGTGGCGGAAAATATTCATATCGAGAACATTTTGCATCAAACGATCGTTCCGGCTCGAATTCCGGAAAGCGTGCAAGAGCGGGCCATTCGCTACGCGGAAGTGTTGGCCGCATCGTTTTCGCTCGTTGGGACGCTGGCGGTGGAAATGTTTTTGACTGCGGACGGGGATATTTATATTAATGAGCTGGCCCCTAGACCGCACAACTCCGGACATTATACAATCAATGCATGCGCGACGTCGCAGTTTGCCCAGCACATCCGCGCCGTCTGCAACTGGCCGCTCGGATCGACCGAATTGTTGAAGCCGGCGGTGATGGTCAATATTTTAGGCGAGCACGTCGAGCCGGTCATTCGGCATATCGGTGCGTTCGACGGGGGGACCTACGTCCATCTGTACGGCAAACACGAAGCGAAGCCGAAGCGGAAAATGGGGCATGTGACGGTGCTGGCAGACGATGTCGAGGCGGCGTTGGCGAGAATCGAATCGTGGCAAATTTGGCATGATCGGAGGCTGGAACGAGGATGATTGAACGTTACACAAGACCGGAAATGGGAGCGATTTGGACCGAGGAAAACCGCTTTAAGGCATGGCTTGAGGTGGAACTGCTCGCGTGCGAGGCGTGGGCCGAGCTTGGCGTCATCCCAAAAGAAGATGTCCGCCGCCTGCGTGAAAACGCGTCGTTTGACGTCAACCGCATTAAGGAAATCGAAGAAGAAACGCGCCACGATGTCGTCGCCTTCACCCGCGCCGTTTCTGAGACGCTTGGGGAAGAACGAAAATGGGTGCATTATGGTCTCACGTCGACCGATGTCGTCGATACGGCGCTCGGCTACTTGTTAAAGCAGGCGAACGCGATTTTGCGGCGTGATTTGGAAAACTTCATTCAAGTGCTGAAAGAGAAAGCGCGCGAACATAAATACACGGTCATGATGGGGCGCACGCACGGCGTTCATGCCGAACCGACGACGTTCGGGCTGAAGCTGGCGCTTTGGTATGCCGAGATGGTGCGAAATTTGGAGCGGTTTGAACAAGCTGCCAAGATGGTGGAAGTCGGGAAAATTTCCGGCGCAGTCGGCACGTACGCCAACGTGGATCCGTTTGTGGAGCAGTATGTGTGTGAAAAACTCGGCTTGACGCCGGCGCCGATTTCGACGCAGACGCTGCAGCGCGACCGCCACGCTTACTATATGGCGACATTGGCCTTAATTGCGACATCGATTGAAAAATTTGCCGTCGAGATTCGCGGCTTGCAAAAAAGCGAAGTCCGCGAAGTCGAAGAGTTTTTTGCCAAAGGACAAAAAGGCTCATCAGCGATGCCGCATAAGCGCAATCCGATCGGTTCGGAAAACATGACCGGCATGGCGCGCGTCATTCGCGGCTATATGGTGACAGCGTATGAAAACGTGCCGCTTTGGCATGAACGCGACATTTCCCATTCGTCGGCCGAGCGCATCATTTTGCCGGATGCGACGATTGCGTTGAATTATATGTTGAACCGATTCGCGAATATCGTGAAACATTTGCTTGTGTACCCGGAAAACATGAAAAAAAATATGGAGCGCACGTTCGGGCTCATTTATTCACAGCGAGTCTTGCTTGCTTTGATCGACAAGGGGATGACGCGCGAGGAGGCGTACGATTTGGTGCAGCCGAAAGCGATGGAAGCGTGGGAGAGACAAGTGCCGTTCCGCTCGCTTCTTGAAGCGGATGAGCGGATCATGAGCCGGCTGACGAAAGAGGAGCTCGATGATTGTTTTGATTATCGCCATCACTTGAAACATGTCGATACGATTTTTGCCCGCTTAGGGTTGGAGTGAGCGGCTGCCGGCTGGTCGAAGCCGGCCGGCTATACAAAATATTTTCAATCTTCTGGACAAATGGAGGCGTTCATCATGCCGACAAAACAACAGCTGCTGTACGAAGGAAAAGCGAAAAAGATTTACGCGACCGATGCGCCGGGCGTGCTTTGGGTCGAGTACAAAGACAGCGCGACCGCATTTAACGGCGGGAAAAAGGCGACGATCGCCGGCAAGGGGCGGCTCAATAACGAGATTTCCAGCTTGTTGTTTTTGAAGCTGCGCGAAGCCGGCATCGCCAATCATTTTCTTGAAAAGCTGTCGCCGACCGAGCAGCTCGTCCAACAGGTGACGATCATTCCGCTTGAGGTGGTCGTGCGCAATGTTGTAGCGGGCAGCTTAGCGAAACGCATCGGCTTGGCGGAGGGAACGCCGCTTGAGGCGCCGCTTGTCGAGTTTTACTACAAAAACGATGATCTTGGCGACCCGCTGCTCGTGGAAGACCATATTGCGATTTTAAAACTTGCCAGCCGCGAGGAGATTGACCAGTTGAAACGCGAAGCGCTCAAGGTGAACGACGTGCTGGGGGCCCATTTTGCGGAACGAAAGGTGAGATTAATTGATTTTAAGCTGGAGTTCGGCCGCACGGCGGACGGGGCGATTGTTTTAGCCGACGAGATTTCGCCCGATACGTGCCGGCTGTGGGACGCTGACACGAACGAGAAGCTCGGCAAAGACGTGTTTCGCCGCGATCTCGGCAGCTTGACGGAGGCGTATGAAGTCATTTTACAACGATTAGGGGGAGAATCGGCATGTACAAGGTAAAAGTATATGTGACGCTGCGCGAAAGTGTGTTGGATCCGCAAGGGACCGCGGTGAAAGGGGCGCTGCACAGCTTGTCATATACGGAAGTGAAAGATGTACGAATCGGGAAGTTCATGGAACTTGTGATGGAAGAGAGCGGCCGCGACATCAACGAGATCGTTCGCGAGATGTGCGAAAAGCTGCTCGCCAATCCGGTGATTGAAGATTACCGCTATGAAATTGAGGAGGCCGTCGCCCGATGAAGTTTGCCGTCGTTGTATTTCCGGGATCGAATTGCGACGTCGACATGTATCATGCGATCGCCGATGAGCTTGGCGAGGAAGTCGAGTACGTCTGGCATGATGAGGACAACTTGGACCGGTTTGACGCCGTTTTGCTTCCGGGCGGATTTTCGTACGGCGATTACTTGCGTTCCGGAGCGATCGCTCGCTTTTCGAAAGTAATGGCTGCCGTCAAACAGGCGGCTGATGCCGGAAAACCGGTGCTTGGCGTGTGCAACGGGTTTCAAATTTTGCTTGAAGCCGGCTTGCTTCCTGGGGCGATGCGCCGCAATCAAGGGTTGAAGTTCATCTGCCGGCCGGTGCAGCTTGTGGTGGAAAACAATGGGACGATGTTTACATCCGCCTACGAAAAAGGGGAAGTCATTACGATTCCGATCGCCCATGGTGAAGGGAATTATTATTGCGATGAACAGACGCTCGAGCGCTTAGTGGAAAACAAGCAAATCGTGTTCCGCTACCATGGGGAAAACCCGAACGGCAGCCTCATGGATATTGCCGGCATCGTCAATGAGCGGGGCAATGTGCTTGGCATGATGCCGCATCCGGAGCGGGCGGTCGACGCCTTGCTCGGCAGCGCGGACGGGCTGAAACTATTTCGATCGATCGTCAACTATTGGAGGGAGACGCATGTCGTTACTGCTTGAGCCGAGCGCGGCGATGATCAAAGAACAACAATTGTACCGCGAGATGGGATTGACGGATGACGAATTTGCGCGCATTGAGGCGATTTTAGGAAGACTGCCGAACTACACGGAAACCGGCATTTTTTCGGTAATGTGGTCGGAGCACTGCAGCTATAAAAACTCGAAGCCGGTGCTGAAAAAATTCCCGACCGACGGCCCGCACGTGCTGCAGGGGCCGGGCGAAGGCGCCGGGATCGTCGACATCGGCGACGGGTTGGCGGTGGTGTTTAAAATCGAAAGCCACAATCACCCGTCGGCGATCGAGCCGTATCAAGGGGCGGCGACCGGGGTCGGCGGCATCATCCGCGACGTCTTTTCGATGGGGGCGCGGCCGATCGCGCTGCTCAATTCACTTCGGTTTGGCGAACTGACGTCGCCGCGCGTCAAATATTTGTTCGAGCAGGTCGTCGCCGGCATTGCCGGGTACGGCAACTGCGTCGGCATCCCGACGGTCGGCGGTGAAGTGCAGTTTGATCCGTCGTATGAAGGGAATCCGCTTGTCAACGCCATGTGCGTCGGGATCATCTGCCATGAGGATATTCAGCGCGGCATTGCGACGGGAGTCGGCAACACGGTCATGTACGTCGGGGCGAAAACGGGCCGCGACGGCATCCACGGGGCGACGTTTGCATCGGAAGAGTTGAGCGAACAGTCGGAAGCAAAGCGCCCGGCCGTGCAAGTCGGCGATCCGTTTATGGAAAAACTGCTGCTGGAGGCGTGTTTGGAAGCAGTCAAGTCGGATGCGTTAGTCGGCATTCAAGATATGGGGGCGGCAGGGCTCACGAGTTCATCCGCCGAAATGGCAAGCAAAGGCGGATTTGGCATTGAAATGAATTTGGATCTCGTCCCGCAGCGCGAGACCGGCATGACGCCGTATGAAATGATGCTGTCTGAATCGCAGGAGCGGATGCTGCTTGTCGTCAAGCAAGGGCGGGAAGACGAAATCGCTGCGATTTTTGCCAAATACGGCCTAGAGGCCAAAGCAATCGGCAAAGTGACCGATGACAAAATGCTTCGTCTCTGGTTCCGCGGCGAGGTGGCGGCGGAAATTCCGGTGGACGCGCTGGCGAAAGACGCGCCGGTTTACCATAAGCCGTCGAAAGAGCCGGTTTACTACCGCGAATTTCAAGCGATGCCGCCGTATATTCCGCACATCGAAGACTACAACCAAACATTGCTCGGGCTCCTCGCCCAACCGACGATTGCGAGCAAAGAATGGGTGTACGACCAATATGACTACATGGTGCGGACGAATACGGTCGTCGCCCCAGGATCGGACGCGGCCGTCGTGCGCATCCGCGGCACGAATAAGGCGCTTGCGCTCACCACGGATTGCAATTCGCGCTACTTGTACTTGGATCCGGAAGTGGGCGGGAAAATCGCCGTCGCCGAGGCGGCGCGCAACGTCGTTTGTTCGGGGGCGAAGCCGCTCGCGATTACGGACTGCCTTAACTTTGGCAGCCCGGAAAAGCCGGAGATTTTCTGGCAGCTCGAAAAAGCGGTCGACGGGATGAGCGAGGCGTGCCGGGCGCTCGGGACGCCGGTCGTGAGCGGCAACGTCTCGCTGTACAATGAAACGAACGGTGTGGCCGTCTACCCGACACCGGTCGTCGGCATGGTCGGGCTCATTGAGGACCTTTCGCATATTACCACCCAGCTATTTAAGCAAGTGGGCGACCTCATTTACGTGATCGGCGAGGCGAAGCCGGAGTTTGGCGGCAGCGAGCTGCAAAAATGGCTGGAAGGCCGCATTTTCGGAAAAGCACCGGAGATTGACTTAGAGGTGGAGGCAAGACGCCAGCGCCAGCTGCTGGCGGCGATCCGCGCTGGGGTCGTGGCGTCGGCGCATGATGTGGCGGAAGGTGGGTTGGCGGTCGCGTTGGCGGAGTGCCTGATGGGGGCTTTAGGGCTTGGCGCCAAGGTGACGGTCGGCGGCGACCTCGTCAGTGAACTGTTCGGCGAAACGCAATCGCGCTTTGTTGTTTCAGTGAAAAAAGAACATCAGGAAGCGTTTGAACAGCTCGTGGAAGCGAAGCGAATCGGCGAAGTGACAGACGACGGCATCTTGACAGTGAACGGGGAACAGGGGGAAACGGTCATCCGCCTTTCGGTTGACGAGATGCGAAACGTCTGGAAAGGGGCTATTCCATGCTTGCTGAAATCAAAGGATTGAACGAGGAGTGCGGCATTTTCGGCATTTGGGGGCATGAAGACGCCGCCCGGCTCACATATTACGGGCTTCACAGCCTGCAACACCGTGGGCAGGAAGGGGCCGGCATCGTGGCGGCGCATAACGGGGGCTTATCCGGTCATAAAGGGCTGGGGCTGGTGACGGACGTGTTTCAAAGCGGCACGCTCGATGCACTCAAAGGGGCGGCGGCCATCGGTCATGTCCGCTATTCGACGGCGGGCGGGGGCGGCTATGAAAACGTGCAGCCGCTCTTGTTCCGCTCGCAAACCGGATCGATGGCGCTCGCCCATAACGGCAACTTGACGAACGCCATCGAGTTGAAGCTCGCGCTTGAAGGACAAGGAAGCATTTTTCAGACGACATCGGATACGGAAGTGTTCGCCCATCTCATCCGCCGCAGCCAAGCGCCGACGTTTGTCGGGCAAATGAAAGAGGCGCTCAGCCAGATCGAAGGGGCGTTTGCGTTTTTGCTGCTGACGGAAGAAGCGCTCTATGTGGCGCTTGACCCGCACGGCTTCCGGCCGCTGTCGCTCGGCCGGCTCGGCTCGGCGTATGTCGTGGCATCGGAAACGTGCGCGTTCGACGTCATCGGCGCCACATACGAGCGGGAAGTGGCGCCTGGGGAATTGCTCATCATCAGTCATGAAGGGGTGCGTTCGGAACGGTTTGCTCCTAGGCAGCCGCGGTCGATTTGCAGCATGGAATACATTTACTTCGCCCGCCCGGACAGCCATGTCGACGGCATCAACGTCCATACGGCCCGCAAAAACTTAGGGAAACGGCTGGCGCTTGAGGCGCCGGCAGAGGCCGACATCGTCACCGGCGTGCCGGACTCGAGCATTTCGGTCGCCATCGGCTATGCGGAAGCGAGCGGCATCCCCTATGAATTAGGGCTCATCAAAAACCGTTACGTCGGCCGGACGTTCATCCAGCCGTCACAAGCGCTTCGTGAGCAAGGCGTGAAAATGAAGCTGTCACCGGTGCGCGGGGTTGTGGCCGGCAAGCGGGTCGTGATGGTCGACGATTCGATCGTGCGCGGGACGACAAGCCGGCGCATCGTCACGATGCTCCGTGAAGCGGGGGCCGTGGAAGTGCATGTGCGCATCAGCGCCCCGCCGATCACCCATCCTTGTTTTTACGGCATTGATACGTCATCAAGGGAAGAATTGATCGCGGCGAAACATTCGGTCGAAGAGATTCGCCGCTTGATCGGTGCGGATTCACTAGCGTTTCTCAGCCAGGAAGGGATGCTTGAGGCGATCGGGCGCCTGGACGTCTCGCCAGAGCGCGGGCAATGTTTGGCATGTTTCACTGGCCAATACCCAACCCGCATCGGCCGGGATGTCCGACCGTGCTTGACGGTGAAATAACATCGCGATGGAGAACGCGATTCGGTGTGAAGTTGGCTGCATGGCGGCCAAAGGGAGGATGGAATGTGGCAAACGCATATAAAGAAGCAGGGGTTGACATTGAGGCGGGTTACCAAGCGGTCGCTCTCATGAAACAGCACGTACAAAAAACGATGCGCCCGGAAGTGCTGGGCGAGATCGGCGGCTTTGGTGGTTTGTTCGATATATCGGCGCTTGGCTATCGCCAGCCGGTGCTTGTCTCCGGCACGGATGGCGTCGGCACGAAGCTGAAAGTGGCGTTTTTGCTTGACCGACATGATACAATCGGCATCGACTGCGTCGCGATGTGTGTCAACGATATTCTTGTCCAAGGAGCGGAATCGCTCTTTTTCCTTGACTATATCGCCTGCGGCAAGGCGGTGCCGGAGAAAATCGCCGCCATCGTCAAAGGGGTGGCCGACGGCTGCGTCGAAGCCGGCTGCGCCTTGATCGGCGGGGAAACGGCGGAAATGCCGGGAATGTATGAGGAAAATGAGTATGATTTGGCAGGGTTTGCGGTCGGCATTGCGGAAAAAGAACGATTGGTGACCGGGCAAACGATTCAAGCGAGCGATGTGCTGATCGGACTGCCTTCAAGCGGTCTCCACAGCAACGGCTACTCGCTCGTGCGCCGCATCGTGTTTGACCAAGCGAAGTTGGACGTTGACCGCATTTACGAGCCGCTTGCGGTTCCGCTCGGCGAGGAGTTATTGAAGCCGACACGCATTTATGCGAAACCGTTGCGTTCTTTGCTGCAGACGTTTACGATCAAAGGGATGGCTCATATTACCGGCGGCGGATTTATCGAAAACATTCCGCGCATGCTGCCTTCCGGGCTGGGTGCGCGCATTGAGCGCGGCTCATGGCCGGGGCTGCCGATTTTTGATTTGTTGCGCCAAAACGGCGGGCTTGAGGAAGAAGAGATGTTTTCCGTCTTTAATATGGGCATCGGCCTTGTGATGGCGGTCAGCCCGGAGGCGGCGGACTCGGTTGTCGATGCGCTGGCCCAGCAAGGGGAGGCCGCATACATTATCGGCGAAGTCGTCGAAGGGGAAGGCGTGTCGTTTGCCGGAGGGAACGGCGCATGAAACGGTTGGCGATCTTTGCGTCCGGGAGCGGCACGAACTTTCAAGCGATCGTCGACGCAGCCAAGCGCGGTGAGGTGCCCGCGGAAGTAGCGCTTTTGGTGTGCGACCGCCCGGGGGCGAAAGTCATTGAACGGGCGGCGCGCGAAAACGTGCCGGCGTTCGTGTTTTCGCCGAAAGAGTATCCATCGAAGGCGGCGTTTGAAAGCGAAATTTTGCGCGAGCTGAAGGAGCGGCGCATCGACTGGATTGCGCTCGCCGGCTATATGCGTTTGATCGGGCCGACGTTGCTTTCCGTCTATGAAGGGAAAATCGTCAACATTCATCCATCGCTGCTGCCGGCGTTTCCGGGCAAAGATGCGATCGGCCAGGCGTACCGGGCGGGCGTTTTGGAAACAGGCGTCACCGTCCATTATGTTGATGAAGGGATGGACACCGGGCCGGTCATCGCCCAGTGCGCCGTCCCGATCGTGCCCGGTGAGCCGATCGAGGTGCTTGAGGCGCGCATCCATCAAGTTGAACATGAGCTGTATCCAGCGGTGTTGCGCATGCTGCTAGGGGAGAAGGAACAACAGGAAGAAAGGATCGAGAATGATGGCAGTGAAACGAGCATTGATCAGCGTGTCCAATAAAGAAGGGATCATTCCGTTTGCAAAGCAATTGGCGGAACTTGGCGTCGACATCATTTCGACCGGCGGGACGAAACGGGCGCTTGAAGAGGCCGGCGTTCCGGTCATTTCGATCTCCGATGTCACCGGGTTTCCGGAAATTTTGGACGGGCGCGTCAAAACGCTGCATCCAGCCATCCATGGCGGCATTTTGGCGGTGCGCAGCGATGAGCGCCACCAAGCGGCGCTTAAAGAGCACGGCATCCGTCCGATCGATTTGGTCGTCGTCAACTTGTACCCGTTCCAGCAAACGATCGCCAAACCGGACGTGACGCTGGCCGAGGCGATTGAAAACATCGATATCGGCGGCCCGACGATGGTGCGGGCGGCGGCGAAAAACTATGCCGATGTCGCGATTGTCGTTGACCCGGCCGACTATCCAATGGTGATCGAAGAGCTGAAAACAACCGGTTCGATCCAAGCAAAGACGCGGCAGCAGCTGGCGGCGAAAGCGTTCCGCCATACGGCGGCGTATGATGCGATGATCGCCGAATATTTGACCGGTCTTGCCGGCGAAGAGTATCCGGAAACGCTCACCGTCACCTACACGAAAAAACAGTCGTTGCGCTATGGCGAAAATCCGCATCAATCGGCGGCGTTTTACGCCAAACCGCTCGGCGCGGCGTTCTCGATTGCCAAAGCGGCACAGCTGCACGGAAAAGAGCTGTCGTACAACAACATCAACGACGCCAATGCGGCCATCAACCTCATTCGCGAATTTCAAGAGCCAGCCGCAGCGGCGATCAAACATATGAACCCGTGCGGCGTCGGGGTCGGTGCCACGCTTCTTGAGGCATTTACGAAAGCGTACGAGGCCGATCCGGTCTCGATTTTCGGCGGCATTGTCGCCGTCAACCGGGAAGTGGACAAAGAAACAGCCGAACGGATGCACGACATCTTTTTGGAAATCGTCATCGCCCCATCGTTCAGCGACGAGGCGCTCGCCATTTTGACGAAAAAGAAAAACATCCGCTTGTTGACGCTTGATTTTGCCGCGCCGGACGTTAAGGAAAAAACGCTCGTTTCCGTCAATGGCGGCTTGCTTGTGCAAGAGGCCGATAAGTATACGCTTGAAGACGCCGAATGGAACATCGTCACGAAACGCGAGCCGACCGAGGCAGAGCGCGAACAGCTTCGATTTGCTTGGAAGGTTGTCAAACATGTGAAATCGAATGCGATTGTACTCGCCAAAAATGGGATGACGGTCGGCGTGGGCGCCGGGCAAATGAATCGAGTCGGCGCGGCCAACATTGCCATTGAACAAGCCGGGGAACAGGCGGTTGGCGCTGTGTTGGCGTCCGATGCGTTCTTCCCGATGGACGACACGGTTGAAGCAGCAGCAAAAGCCGGCATTACCGCGATCATTCAGCCGGGCGGCTCGATTCGCGACGCCGACTCGATTCGCAAAGCGGATGAGTACGGCATGGCCATGGTGTTTACCGGTGTGCGCCATTTCAAACATTAACGGCGGCAAAAAGGAGAGGAAGACAATGAACGTTCTAGTAGTCGGACGCGGCGGGCGCGAGCATGCCATCGCCTGGAAAACGGCGCAAAGCCCGCTTGTGGACAAACTGTACGCGGCGCCAGGCAACCCGGGCATCGGGGAAGTGGCGGAGCTCGTCGACATTGATGAGCTCGATATCGACGCGCTTGTGCAGTTTGCCAAGCAACGCGCAATCGATTTGACGATCGTCGGGCCAGAAGCGCCGCTTGCTTCCGGCATTGTTGACCGTTTTATGGCCGAGGGGCTTCGCATTTTCGGCCCAACTCAAGCGGCAGCGCTCATCGAAGGAAGCAAGGCGTTTGCCAAAGAGCTGATGAAGAAATACGGCATCCCAACGGCGGATCATGCGACCTTTGCGTCGTATGAAGAGGCGAAAGCGTACATTGAACAAAAAGGCGCGCCGATCGTCGTGAAAGCGGACGGATTGGCTGCCGGAAAAGGCGTGACCGTCGCCCAAACGGTGGAAGAAGCGCTGGCCGCCGCGAAGGCAGCGCTTGTCGATGGCCAGTTTGGCACAGCCGGCTGCCAAGTCGTGATCGAGGAGTATTTGGAAGGCGAAGAATTTTCGTTTATGGCGTTCGTCAACGGCGAGAAAGTGTATCCACTTGCCATCGCCCAAGACCATAAGCGGGCGTATGACGGGGATGAAGGTCCGAACACCGGTGGGATGGGAGCGTATTCGCCAGTGCCGCAAATCTCAGCGGAGACGGTGGAAACAGCGCTGGAAACGATTTTGCGCCCGGCCGCCAAAGCGTTAGTGGCTGAAGGCCGGCCGTTTACCGGCGTGCTGTATGCTGGGCTGATCGAAACGGCAGCCGGGCCGAAAGTGATCGAATTCAACGCCCGTTTTGGCGATCCCGAGGCGCAAGTCGTGCTGCCGCGGCTGAAAACCGATTTGGTTGAAGCGATCCTCGCGGTGATGGAAGGAAAAGAGTTGGCGCTTGAGTGGACGGACGAAGCGGTGCTCGGTGTCGTGCTGGCTGCCAAAGGCTACCCGGGCGCCTATGAGCGCGGAGCGGCCATTCGGGGGGTGGATCGGCTTGATTCCGATGTGCTGCTATTGCATGCCGGGACGAAGCAAGAAGACGGTGCACTGTACACGAACGGCGGCCGCGTTCTTCTGGCAGCAGCGAAAGGGAGTACACTCGTTGAGGCGAAGGAAAAAGTGTATGAACAGTTGACGCGAATCGAAAGCGACGGGCTGTTTTACCGCCGCGACATCGGCCGGCGCGCTATCGAACGCGCCTCCGCCGCATATACACGTATGAAAGAGCGATAATTCCCCCGATTAACGCGGCCAATACGAACGACATATCGGTCATATATTCCAGCAACATGGTCAATCACTCCTTTGGGTGGAAGGGGCTGACCCAAAACGCGAATGCGTTTTGGGATCAGCCCCCACTTTTTTGCCTCAAATATAGAAGAATCGCCCTTTTTTCTGGTAGAATAGAGTCACCAAAACTACTACCACCGAAAGAAGGGCGATTCTTTTATGAAACATGATCATATTTCCTTTAAAGAGTATACCATGGACAACCTCTCTTTGCCAAGCAACATCGCCGATCTCATTCCACGGGATAACATGGCCCACGTGGTTCAT
>NZ_JAFWFM010000006.1:0-4852 GCF_017515625.1 Geobacillus sp. | reverse complement strand
TTTGCATCAAATTCGGGAGTGTGGTATGCTTGTTCATAGAGAGCACCTCCTGGGTTTGTTTGTGTTGCTACTCACATTCTACAGGAAAGGTGCTCTTTTTTCTATACCCTTTGGATTTTATTGGATAATCAACACGCCTGGCACGACTTTATCTTATTATAGAACAGCACAAGTTGTAAATAATGATTTCCAGTGTCTCACGGGCTGGCTTCCTTAACGGCGGCAAAAGAGGAATAAGGCGCCCGTTTCGTCGCAAACTAGAAGCGGAGGTGAAACGAATGGCAAAGCGAAAAGCAAACCACGTGATCCCTGGCATGAACGCCGCCAAAGCGCAAGGAATGGGGGCCGGCTACAACGAAGAGTTTTCCAATGAACCACTGACAGAAGCACAGCGCCAAAACAACAAAAAACGAAAAAAGAACCAATAGCGTGGCGGCCATTCCTCCATCCCGGACTGCCATAGCATGAAAAAAGGGAATGTCCGCCGCCGGCATTCCCTTACTCGTTTTCATTGACTTCGTCAACGATCGCCTGCAAATCGCTGCGGAATTTTTCGAGCTGCACGCGCTGCGTTTCCGAGGCAACTTCGAGCGCGTTTTCAATTTGGGCGAACGCCTCGTTTACTTCTTGCCGAAGATGGGCCAGCTGGTGGCCGTAGTCGGCTTGATCACGCACCAAGTGATCGTGCCATTCTTTCGCTTCCATCGTCGCCTTTTGCGCTGCTTGAAACGCCTCTTGCTTCGTTTTATGGTAAACCATGGCTCGTCCCTCCTTCGCAGTCATCGCGGTCGTTCACTACTTATCGTTTCAAACCGGGCGCAAATTATGCGCCGAATAAGCGAAAGCACAACGCCGCATGCTAACGGATAAAGGAGGGACAACAAATGACGAACAAAAACGACGGCAAAGATATGCGCAAAAACGCCCCAAAAGGCGACAATCCTGGGCAGCCGGAGCCGCTTGACGGTTCGAAAAAAGTGAAGAACCGCAATCACACGCGGCAAAAACATAACACAAGCCATGATATGTAAACCGCTCGGCTGAAGGGCGGCGTGCCCCCCGTTCCGTTTGCCAAGAAGGAGCGGGGAGCACCGCCTCGTTCAACCGGCAGCAAACGTTGGAGCAACTGTTTTGATGCCGTTTTGTTTACATAATTAAATTATGGTTACATCATTGGTTGCCAAAACTCGTCCGAGTGAAACGGGCGGGTTGGCCTTTACGATTGAATGTGTTCATACAAATCGACGAATTCAGCCGCCAACTCTTTGACGGCAATCGCTGTCATCAAATGGTCTTGGGCGCGCACCATCAGCAGCGTCACAGCCGTAGACTGCCTTCCGGCTGTCGCAACGACGTTTGCAGCTCGTGAGCGGCTTGCCGTTCTGCCCCAGCCTGCTCCAACAGCCGGCGCGATTCGGATAGTTTCCCCTGCTTGGCGGCGGCGATTGCCTTATGGAGCCATACGTCCAAAAAGAAACAGAGCCTGTCCCGGCTCTGTTCACTTCGCAAAGACATGGTGCCCGATGCGAATCGTCACCGGACGCGATAACATCCACTTGTCTTTTGTGATTTTCGGATTGTAGAAATAAAGCGAGCCACGGCGGTCGTTTGGGAATAAGGCCAGCGCCTTGTCGACCGCCTCGTAATCTTGCTTGGTCGGCTGAATGCGGGTCAATTTCCCCGTTTTCACCGGCACAAACGCATAGCCGGATTTCGTTTTTTGATAAATGACGCCGCGCACCGTCTTTGGAAACTCTGGGTGCGTTGTACGGTTTAAAACGACAAGCGCCACTTCCACCTTGCCGGCAAACGGCTCGCTCGAGCCGGTCTCCGCCTGCACGAGCTGAGCAAGCAGCTTTCGGTCGGCGGCGGTGAGCGAAATCACCTTTTTGCCGGCTGATGCCAAGGCGGGACGCTTCGCAGCCGCCGGGACTTTCAATTTCGCGCCAATGCGGATCGTATCCGTTTTTAAACTGTTCAGCGATTTTAGTGAAGCCACCGTTGTATGATATTGTTTGGCGATTTTCGACAGCGTATCGCCTTTTTTCACTTGGTAGTATGTATAGGAGCCCGCCGCTTCCGCCAGCACCGATTGTGAACCAAGCGCCAGACTGCAAGTTATGGCCAGCGCTGCAATTGTTTTCTTCATTTCCATCATCCACCTTGCCTCCATCGTTCTTCCTGTTTCTCTTTTCTTACTAGATTAACAGGCAAAACTAGGCGCGTCACTGTCTTTCATTTCCAGACGAGCGGGTAGCCTATTTCAAAACCGTTGACGCTCTAGGACGGGGCAGGCATCTTTACAGTTGCGTTACAGTTGCGTTACGGACCGTAACAGAATGCTGGACGCGCTCTCAATGCTTGCCAAACCTTGCGCTTTTCGACATAATAATAGACGAAACTTGTCCTCTGCCGCCCTGCTTGTTGCGGACAGCAGAAGACAAACTCTCGATCAGTAGTTGGGGTGGTCATCGTGCTGACCGGATGGTTTCTTTGGTTTATTTTGGTTTGGGTTGTCTTTTTGCTTGTCATGATGTCGATCGGCGGCTTTTTTATGTTCCGCAAATTTTTGAAACGACTGTCGAAAGAAGATGGAAAATCGGAACTCGACTGGCAGGAGTATTATATTGAGCAGACGCGCCATTTATGGGGGGATGAAGAAAAGGCGCTGCTTGAGGAGCTTGTCCGCCCTGTGCCCGAACTGTTTCGCGACGTGGCCCGGCAAAAAATCGCCGGCAAAATCGGCGAGCTTGCCTTGAAGGAGCAGGCGCCGCGCATCACACGCGATTTGCTCATTCGCGGCTACATCATCGCAACCCCCAAGCGCGATCATAAATTTTTGATCCGGACGTTGCAAGCGAAAAACATCGATCTCGCCCCATATCAACATTTGTTGGAAAGCCGCTGACGCTCATCCGAACCGACAGATGAGACGGCGGCTTTTTCACCATTTCGCCTCGCGGCTCGCTGCGGCCGCTACGCGGCAAACAAGAGGCGGATCTCAACGAAAACGCAACGTTTGACGCCTCGCGGCCGTTTTATGCACTTGGCGCAAGAAAAGGCGTCTACATTCTCTCGGACGCCTTTTCACGTAAGAATCGGCGGTCTCAGCTGCGCTGCCAGTTTTCTATACGAAACATACATCGCAATCCGCCATGGGACGATCATTGAAAACGCGAGCAAATAAAACATGCCGCTTAACTGGCGATAGTCGATCGTTCGACCTAAATACGTTTTCAAGCCAAGACGAATGACAATCAACCCGAGCAAAATCCAAATAAAAGATTTTGAGCGTTTCAAATAAATATCGTTGCCACGGATTTCAAATTTCGACGTTTTAATGAGAAACAGCGAGAAGAACAGGCCGAGAATGACCGCCTCAATGAGCTCCCCGCGTGTGACGCGAAAGATTGGATCGATGAACATGAGCGCCCCAGTGCTCATAAACAGCGGCGGCAAAATAATTTTTTTGGCATTCGTCGGCTTTTCTGACGCCTTCATGCGCACAAAAAAGATGAAAAACGCCATTACAACGGCGATGAGCGATGTAATGAACGCCAAAGCCATCACCTTCTTCCGGCAAAATTCATGGACAACGCTATCATTATAACAAAAAACGCGGCATTTGTGGTGTACGACTGTTTCGCCTTGCGGTTTTTGAACTTGGGAAATCCAGCGCGGCCAGAAAAGATCCATGGGCAATGGTTTGCCCTCCGCTCGGGCATGAAAATCACCACTCACCAACGTGGGATTTTCACGGAAAAGAGACAATTTTAGGCTATACCTAACCAAAATTCATCTCCCACTTTCACTTCGTTTAGAAGTGGGAGACTTCTTTCGGAAAGATGTTAAAATGGACGCCATTTTTTCATCATC
The DNA here is from genome assembly GCF_017515625.1 of Geobacillus sp. Classification (NCBI taxonomy): domain Bacteria; kingdom Bacillati; phylum Bacillota; class Bacilli; order Caryophanales; family Anoxybacillaceae; genus Geobacillus; species Geobacillus sp. The sequence goes on along the minus strand of NZ_JAFWFM010000006.1, from coordinate 976 downwards.
CTCTCTTCAACGATATTCCTCGAACAACAGCCGCTAAAAACCAGTAAACCCGCCAAACAAGCTCGTCGTATAAGCGATCAGCTTCGTCATCCAGTCAAAGTACAAAACGACGCCCATCGCCACCATGACATACCCGCCCACTTTCATGATAGGGGCGCTATGGCGGCGGATCCATTGCAGTTTGCCGATAAAAAACGAGAGAATGAAAAACGGAACGGCAAAGCCGAGCGTATACGCGAGCATATACATCATCCCCGAGCCCGGGTTCGCGGCAGCCAAAGCGATGACCGCCACCAAAATCGGCCCCATGCACGGCGTCCAGCCGGCGGCGAACGCCATGCCGATCAGCGCCGAGCCGAAATAGCCGGACGGCCGCTCACGAAACGAAATGCGCCGGTCTTTCAGCAAAAACGCCGGCTTCCACAGCCCGGCGACAACAAGGCCGAGGGCGACGATCACGACCGCGCCGATTTGCCGGATCACATCTTGATAATCGGCAAACAGCCGGCCGAGAAACGATGTCCCGAAGCCGAGGGAGATAAAAATGAGCGAGAATCCTAGCAAGAAGCAAAGCGTATGCCATAAACTGCGGCGATTAAGCATGGCGTTTTCTTCTTTCAGCTCGCTGACCGACACGCCGGTAATATAAGACAAAAACGCCGGATAAAGCGGCAGGCAGCACGGGGAAATAAACGACAAAAACCCGGCGCCGAACGCTAAAAAGAGATTGAGATCATTCACTGTTGGATCAGCCCCTGCTCTGTTTTTTACTTTTATTTTAGCAAAAATCCTCCTCCCCGTAACGTTTTTCCCGCTGTTTCTTGGTCAATTTTTCTATTTCCTGAATCCGTGATAAAGACGCGTTCAAAGCTGCCAAGAAAACTGGATCAATCAACAAAATATTGCACTCGGGGTTCTTCACCTAATAGGTGAACATTCGAAATGGAGTCGAAGTCTCGACACGATTGGGTTTCCC
>NZ_JAFWFM010000074.1:0-8569 GCF_017515625.1 Geobacillus sp. | reverse complement strand
GTGGCCGCGAAGCGCACCCTAGGTCTGTAAGATATCCACAAAACTGAAAAAGGATGTAAGGGATTTTGTCGAAAAATATTTTTTGGACACCCCTGAGGGGCCGAAAAGCCTTGATAAATCAACATTTCTAGAGGGAGGAAGCGCCTATTCCCGCTTGATGGGGATATGGTGCGACCGTGATGAATGCTTCCATCCCACCGATCCGCCGTGAAATGGTGGAACAAGCACGTGATTACATCAATCAGCTGACGAAACCGCCCGGCAGCCTCGGCCGTCTGGAAGAAGTGGCGGCCGCGCTTGCCGGTATGACTGGAGAGCTGCTCCCACGCGTCACTCCGCCCGGAGTGCTCGTGTTTGCGGCCGATCATGGCGTCACGGAAGAAGGGGTGTCTGCCTATCCGGCCGAAGTGACGGCGCAAATGGTGTACAACTTTGCCAACGGCGGAGCGGCGATCAACGCCTTCAGCCGGCAAATCGGCGCGTTGCTTCAGGTGATTGATGTCGGTGTCGCCGTGCCGATTGCTGATGAGCGCGTCATTCAGAAAAAGGTGCGCCCGGGAACGAACAATTTCGCCAAAACGGAAGCGATGACGCCGTCCGAGGCCGAACAGGCGCTTCATGTCGGTTACGAGCAGGCGGCATCCATCATTGAACAAGGCGCCCGTACGCTTATTGTCGGCGAAATGGGCATCGGCAATACAACCGCTGCGAGCGCTTTATTGGCCACGCTCTCCGAGGAGCCGCTTGAGCGCATCGTTGGCAAAGGAAGCGGCATTAAGGAGGAAATGCTTGCCCATAAACGGGACGTGATCCGACGGGCGCTCTTGCTTCATCGGCCGGATCCGGCGAAGCCAGTTGAATGGCTTTCGAAAATCGGCGGGTTGGAGATTGCGGCTATGGCCGGGGCGATGTTGGCAGCCGCTGAACGGCGCATTCCGATTTTGCTTGACGGCTTTATTTGCACGGTGGCTGCCCTTGTGGCCCGCCAGTTTGCCGTGAACGTCACAGACTATATGATTGCCGGCCATCGTTCCGAAGAGCCGGGACACAGCATAGCCCTTCGTTTGCTTGGGAAAGAGCCGCTTTTGGATCTTGGCCTGCGCCTTGGTGAAGGAAGCGGCGCGGCGGTAGCGTTTCCGCTCTTGATTTCAGCAATGGCGATGGTGAACGAAATGGCGACGTTCGCTTCGGCAGGCGTTTCCACCGCTGATGCGAAAGGGAAGAACGGGAAATGACCATCGGCAAAGTGTATTTAGTCGGCGCCGGGCCGGGCGATGAAAAGCTCATCACGGTTTACGGCCGCGAATGCCTAGAGCGGGCGGATGTCATTATTTACGACCGGCTCATCAACCGGAAGCTGCTGCGCTACGCAAAGCCGGGCGCTGAGGTTCTTTACTGCGGCAAAGAGCCGGGAAAACATGACACCGTTCAAGAACAAATTCACGAGCTGCTCGTTTGGCATGCGCAACAAGGCAAAACGGTCGTCCGCTTAAAAGGCGGCGATCCATGCATTTTTGGCCGCGTTGGTGAAGAGGCGAAAGTGTTGGTGAAAGCCGGAATTCCGTTTGAAATCGTTCCAGGGGTGACATCCGGCATCGCTGTGCCGGCGTACGCCGGCATTCCGGTCACCCACCGTGATTACGCCGCCTCGGTGGCGATCGTCAGCGGGCATCGGAGTGAGCGGATCGATTGGGAGGCGCTGACTCGAGGATGCGATACGATCATTGTCTACATGGGAGCGGCCAACTTGTCGGATATTTGCGGCCGTTTGATGGCGGCCGGAAAGCCGTCGGATACGCCGGCGGCCATCATTGAATGGGGGACGACCGAGCGGCAGCGCACCGTGGCGGCGACGCTTTCGACGCTGTCAGACGAGGTGGAACAGGCGGGCATTTCCCATCCGGCCATCATCATCATCGGCGATGTCGTTCGTCTGCGTGAGACGCTCCAATGGTTTCCGGAGCGGCAAGGGGGCGTGGTCGATGCCGACGCCTCGTCGTAGCGGGCGTGTCATCGTTTATACGGGCGACGGAAAAGGAAAAACGACGGCCGCATTGGGGCTTGCCCTGCGTGCCGTCGGTCGGGGAATGAACGTCGCGGTTTTGCAGTTTTTGAAATCGCCGGAACGAACATACGGCGAGCAGTTAGCCCTAGAGCGCCTTGGCGTCGACGTCCGTCAGCTCGGCGCCGGCTTCACATGGACGAAAACGCCGGACATCCACCGGGAAGCATTGAAGCGTGCCTGGGCGGTGGCCAAAGAATATGTGTATTCCGGACGGTATGATATGATTGTGCTCGATGAACTGAACAATGTGTTGGCCATTGACCGCTTTCCCGTTGAAGATATCGTATCAGTCAGCGAAGTGCTCGAGCTGATCCGCACGCGCCCGCCGTCGCTCCATCTTGTCATCACGGGGCGCGCGGCGCGCCCGGAGTTGATGGCGGCTGCCGATATCGTTACGGAAATGAAGTTGGTCAGGCATGACTATGAACAAGGAAGGACCGCGATGAAAGGGATTGAATTTTAGAAGCAAAAAAGCGGCCGTTTTTTAGCCGCTTTTTTGCAGGTTAGGCATTTTCATCGGTTTTGTCATTTTGGATTTTGTTTTGCCGACATCCTTTGCTGTTATCGCCGGAAACCGGGCCGCGAAGCAAGGCCATCGGATCTTGCGTTGGCGCGTTTTGATTGCGGCTGCCGTTGTTTGGGCGTTTCGTCATGAGCTCCACCTCCTTTGGCTGCCGTTGTCATACGTTTAGCATGGACGATGCCTTCATTCCTATGCATGGTTGTCTACAGCCCAGCATAAAAAAAGCGGGAAGCGTTCGTGTTCCCGCTGCAAGCCGGCCGGATGAAGGCAATCAGTGATTTCGGTTAGTAGGCATATCCGCCCAAGCAGGCACATCCAACAATAATCAACAAAATAAACAGAACGACAATCAACGCAAAGCTGTTTCCATGCCAAGCGCCCATCATGTTCACCTCCTGGTGGAATCTATCGTATTGTATGTCAAAAAAAACTAAAAGAACAGGACGATTGTCGAAACACGAAAACAATCGGCCAAAATGAGAAAAACGCCTTTCATATGTTTCAGCAAGGCGTTTTTTCGGGATGGTTCAAGTGAAATGATTGCATATATTGATTTCATTCCCATTCATAAGGCGTTTCTTGATACACGTAATAGTTCAGCCAGTTGACAAACAGTAAATTGGCATGCGAGCGCCATGTGTTCAGCGGCGGCTGGCTTGGGTCATCATTGGGAAAGTATGATTCCGGGATGCGAATCGGCAGCCCTTTCGCCAAGTCGCGTTCATATTCTTCTTTGAGCGTTGTCGCATCATATTCTGGATGGCCCGTTAAGAAAATGCGGCGCCCGTCGTTCGATGCGACGAGGCAAACGCCGGCTTTGTCAGACATGGACAAAATGGTGAGATCCGGCACTTTTTCGATGTCTTCGCGCTTGACGTCTGTATGGCGGGAGTGCGGCATGCGGAACACATCGTCAAAACCACGCAATAGTTTTACGTTTTTCACTTCCACCGTATGGTTGAACACACCGAAGCATTTTTCCGGCAATGGGTATTTCGGAATGCCGTAGTGATAGTATAAACCAGCTTGTGCCCCCCAACAAATGTGCAACGTTGACGTGACGTTCGTTTTCGTCCATTCCATAATTTCCGTCAATTCTCCCCAATAGTTGACCTCTTCAAACGGCATTTGCTCGACAGGCGCTCCGGTGATGATCATCCCGTCGAACTTGCGATGGCGAATGTGCGGGAAAATCGTGTAAAATTGTTCTAAATGATGTTTGCTTGTCGTTTTCGGCTCATGGGTCGCCGGGCGCAAAAAGGTGACGTTCACTTGCAGCGGCGAGTTGCCGAGCAGCCGCAGCAACTGTGTCTCTGCTTTTTCTTTTTCGGGCATCAAGTTTAAGATGACGATGTTGAGCGGACGGATGTCTTGCGAATACGCCCGTTCTTCGTCCATCACGAAAATGTTTTCTTGTTCGAGTATTTCTTTCGCCGGCAAGTCTTTTGGAATGTTGATTGGCAATGGTGTCCCCTCCGTTTCCGTCTCGTTACTAAATACCTTAATTATAAAAACTTTGTCAACATTCTTCAATTGATTTTTTGACCTTAAAACAGCTTGTGAACAAAAAGGGGGAATCCCGATTGGATCCGACCGCCTTTGACAATTTAAAAACGGTGTTGGAAGGAGCCGTCTATGATGCCGACTTGCAAGGGCGCATTGCCGTCACCGACCGCCGCGATCTCGCCGATTTGGCCCGCCTGTCGCGCGAGTACGCCATTTCCTTTCAACAGGCCGGTGCGCCTGAACCGCCGGTCGTCTGCACGGTGCGGCTTGCGATCGATTTTGCCGAACTGGTGAATGAACGGCTCCATCACGACCAGGCCGGCTGCCGGCTTGCGGTCTCGTTCGCCTTGCCGGTGCGCCGCCTGTCCGTTTGTGCGCTTATCGAAGGAACGCTGCGGACGATTTGGGGCAAGGAGCGAATCATTCGGCAAACGCTCCGCTTTCCGTTTCCGCATGAACGCGGCTCGTATGAAAATGAAGCCGTGGTCGAATTTGCCCGCCTCATTTACGAAGAAAACGCGGCCGATTTACCGGAAATGGTGCCGTATATGATTTCCTCGCTCGAACAGCTGCAGCCATTTGCCGGCCAGTAACGGTGCAAAAAGTGGAAACAAACGAAGAAGTCGGCTATGATGGGGGTGAGGTGAGAACGATGAGTGTGTATGAATTCAGCGTCAAAACGATTCGCGGAGAGGAACAACCGCGTTCCGTCTATCGAGGCAACGTGCTGTTGATTGTCAACACGGCGAGCCGTTGCGGCTTCACCCCGCAGTATAAAGAACTGCAGGAGCTGTATGGCGAATATCGCGATCGCGGGTTTGTTGTGCTCGGCTTTCCGTGCAACCAGTTCGGCGGCCAAGAGCCGGGGACGGAAGAGGAAATTGAACAATTTTGCCAGTTGAATTACGGTGTGACGTTCCCACTGTTTGCGAAAGTGGATGTGAATGGCGATCACGCCCATCCGCTGTTTCAATATTTGAAAGAAGAGGCGCCGGGGGCATTGGGAACAAAGGCGATCAAATGGAATTTCACGAAGTTTTTGGTCGACCGCAACGGCAAGGTTGTAGCTCGTTTCGCACCGCAAACAAAGCCAAGCGAGCTGAGAAAGGAAATTGAAAAGCTGCTGTAAGGCAAGGAGGGGTAACGCTTGCCGTCGATGAGCTGTCGGCAGCCTATCCGCCCGAGCGGCTGGAGCGGATCGTCAACATGTTCCGCCGCGGCGAGCAGGAAAAAACGGTGCAAAAGCGTCCAAGCCTCAAAGTGACGAGCGAGATGCTCGATGACCCGGATTGGCGCAAACGGTATGCCGCGCTCGAACAGATGGCCGAGCCGACCGAGGACGATATCCCGGTGTTGGCCAAGGCGCTCAAGGATGAAAAAATGGCGATTCGCCGCCTGGCGACGGCATACCTTGGCATGATCGGCGGGAAAAAGGTGCCTCCGTATTTGTACAAAGCGCTAAAAGATCCGGCTGTCGCTGTCCGCCGCACTGCCGGCGACTGTTTGTCCGACATCGGCGACCCGGACGCCAGTCCGGCCATGATCGAGGCGCTCAAGGACGAAAGCAAGCTCGTTCGTTGGCGCGCGGCTATGTTTTTGTACGAAGTCGGCGATGAATCGGCCTTGCCGGCGTTAAAAGCGGCGGAAAACGATCCGGAATTTGAGGTCAGTTTGCAAGTGAAAATGGCGATCGAACGGATTGAAGGCGGCGAAGAGGCGAAAAGGCTCCGTCTGGAAGCAAATGACGGAAAGTCGAAAAAAAGAGAACAAGACGGAGAAATAAAAAAAGGCACGCCGGCCGGCGCGTCTCTTTCTTTGGCCAAAAAAGCGATTCTTGTTAAGTCGTCACGGTTGTGCTCAAGATACGTTCATTCTATTTGAATGTTCCACGCTGCAGTCACTGACGGCAGCCACTTCATTTTCGGGTTTGCGGCTGTTTCCCAGCCGGCGCTGATTTGGAGGGGCGTCTTCCCCCGGCCATCGGCTTTTCACTTGCCGCTGGCAGCCGTCTTCATTGATTTTTTCGTGCGAAGTATAGTATGCTGATAGCACAACGATGATCATATGGAGGGATGATGGCCATGTCGATGGCATATGAAGAATATATGCGTCAGCTCGTGCAGCCGATGCGCGATGAGCTCGTCCGCGCCGGTTTCCGCGAATTGCGCACGAGTGAGGAAGTCGAGCAGTTTATGGAACAAGTGGAAGGAACGACGTTTGTCTTTGTCAACTCAGTGTGCGGCTGCGCCGCCGGACTGGCGCGCCCGGCCGCGACGCAGGCGGTGCTTAGGAGCGAGAAAAAGCCGGATCATCTTGTGACGGTATTCGCCGGCCAAGACAAAGAGGCGACGGCGAAAATGCGCGAGTACTTTGTCGGCTATGCGCCGTCCTCGCCGTCGATGGCGCTCTTAAAAGGAAAGGAAGTTGTTCATTTTATCCCGCGCGAAGACATCGAGTTTCACTCGATGGAGGACGTGATGGAAAACATTTTGGCTGCGTTTGACAAATATTGTAACTGATGCCTTATGCCTTCCCAGGCCTTGCATACCACTGCCGGCGCCGGGGAACGATAAGGGCGGAGGTGATCGGCGTGCCGAAGCGGAAAAAAGACCGTTCGAAAACGGGCGTCAGCGCCCCGGAGGTGAGGGGACAAGGCACGACGCAAACGGAAACATGCGCCTACGAGCTTGATTCTGCGCGCAAAAAAACGAAAATCGACTGAAAGAAAACGGAGCTCCTGTGCGGAGCTCCGTTTTCGCTGCCGCCGTCAGGCATTGGCGATGCAGCTGTAAATGAAATACAACAACGTAATGAGGCTGGCCGCAAAAAAGATGGTTGTCATCGCTGTTTTCCCGCCTTTCTGTCTATGTTTTCCCCTTGAACATATGATACACTATTCATGTAATCATAGTATATACCAACCAAAAGTGAAAAGGAAAAGCGGTTTTTGTTTTGGCAAGGGAGAGGAAAGACGATGAAAAGGGCGAAACGAATGAACGCATTTTCTGCATCGATTTTTGCCGAATTGGCGGCGTATCGCCAACAGCGGTGCCATCTTCATGACGAGTGGATCGATTTAAGCGTCGGCAGCCCGGATTTGCCCCCGGCGCCGTTTGTGCGTGAGGCGATCGCCCGCTACGCCAACGAGCCGAATGCGTACGGCTACACATTAAGGGGCATTCGCGAGTTTCGTGAAGCGGTCGCCGACTATTATCGCACGGCGCATGGCGTCGTGCTCGATCCGGAGACGGAAGTAACGTACGTCATCGGATCACAGGACGGGCTCGTGCATTTGCCGATGGTGTTCGCCGACCCGGGGGATGTCATTTTATTGCCGGATCCCGGGTATCCGGCGTATGCGGCGGGGGTGGCAATGGCGGAAGCGGAGCCGTATTTTCTGCCGCTGAGGGAGGAAAACCGCTTTTTGCCGGATTTGCGTGCGATCCCGGAGGACATTGCCAAACGGGCGACAATCATGTTTATCAACTTCCCTGGAAATCCAGTTCCAGCTATAGCGACAGAATCGTTTTATCGCGAAGTAGTCGAGTTTGCGAAGCGGTACGATATTCTCGTTGTGTCCGATTTTGCTTACGGCGAGCTGTATTATGACGGAAACAAACCGGTGAGTTTTCTTTCTGTTCCAGGCGCAAAGGACGTTGGCGTGGAGATCAATTCGTTGTCCAAAAGCTACAACATGGCCGGCTGCCGGGTCGGCTATTTGTGCGGAAATGCCGAGGTGATTCGCACGTTCGCCGAGTTTAAGTCGAATTTGGATTATGGCGTCTTTTGGCCGATTCAAAAAGCGGCGGCCGAAGTGCTGCGTCATGGGGCCGACTTTTGCGCCGAAAGCCGCGCGATCTATCAATCGCGCCGCGATGCGCTCGTTGACGGGTTGGCCGACATCGGCTGGTCGGTTGACCGTCCGCAAGCCGGTATGTTCGTGTGGGCGAAAATTCCGGACGGCTTTACATCGCTTTCGTTTGCGAAGGCGCTCATCGACCAAGCGGGCGTCGTCGTCACGCCCGGGCACGCGTTTGGGCCAAGCGGCGAGGGCTATGTGCGCATCGCCCTCGTCCAGCCGGAGGCGGTGTTGCGCCGGGCGGTCGCCAAATTAAAAGCGACCGGTTTGTTTGCGTCTTTAGCCGCTGATCGGCGGTAGTGGGAGGTGAAGGCGATGAAGCTGCCGTCTTGGCTTCGAAAAACGCTTGTTGCCGCCATTACCGTCTGCACGTTTGGACTCGTCACACCGCCCGCTTCGCTGCTCGCGGCCAAAGAGCCGCCGTCAGATGACGCCCCGTCTCCCGATTGGAAGCATTCCCAAGCAGACCATGCGGCAGAAGCTGTTTCTGTTTCGTTAACTCGTGAACAGTTTATCGAAGAGACGATGGAAAAGGCAGTGGCGCAGTCGTACGAAAAGTTTGGCCGCAAAATCGCCCCGGTTATTGAAGATGAATTTCGCACCGTCATCTTGCCGC
>NZ_JAFWFM010000073.1:0-14768 GCF_017515625.1 Geobacillus sp. | reverse complement strand
TGCTGGGAAACCCAATCGTGTCGAGACTTCGACTCCATTTCGAATGTTCACCTATTAGGTGAAGAACCCCGAGTGCAATATTTTGTTGATTGATCCAGTTTTCTTGGCAGCTTTGAACGCGTCTTTATCACGGATTCAGGCTATAGATAGTCTCCCTTGTTTCGGTAGCCCTTGCAATTTTTCGTCATACATTGTATAGTAAAAGCAAGGTCAAATATAGTCAAAGTCAACAAGATGGCGGTGATGCTTCTTCCCAAGGAATGCCCGTTTATTATTGGGCAGGGAGCAGCTTGGTTGTGAGGAAGGTGGGAGGTAGAGTGCCAAACATTTCCGACATTATCGAGCAATATTTGAAGCAAGTACTCAATATGAGCGACCAAGACATCGTTGAAATTAAACGAAGTGAAATTGCTAATAAATTCCGATGTGTTCCCTCGCAAATCAACTATGTCATCAACACGAGATTCACGCTCGAGCGCGGATATATTGTTGAAAGCAAGCGCGGTGGCGGCGGCTATATCCGCATTATGAAAGTAAAGACGAAAAGCGAGGCGCAGCTGATTGACCAGTTGCTCGAGCTGATCGACCACCGCATCAGCCAGTCGAGCGCCGAAGATGTGATAAAACGACTTATGGAAGAAAAGGTGATTTCGGAGCGGGAAGCGAAAATGATGTTGAGCGTGATGGATCGCTCCGTTTTATATATCGATTTGCCCGAGCGGGATGAACTGCGGGCGCGCATGTTAAAGGCGATGCTGACGTCGCTAAAGTATAAGTAGGGGAGGGGAAGGCATTGATTTGCCAAGAATGCAAGCAACGCCCGGCGACGATGCATTTTACGAAAATAGTCAACGGGGAAAAAACGGAATTTCACCTTTGCGAGCAATGCGCCAAAGAACATGGTCATACGTTTATGCTCTATGGCCATGACGACTTTCCGCTCAACAATTTGTTAGCGGGGCTTCTCAACTTTCAAGCTCCGATGAAAGAAGTGACGGCCAATGCGTTCCCGAATCCGGATTTGCTTCAATGCGAGACGTGCCAAATGACATACCACCAGTTTACGCAAATTGGGCGGTTCGGTTGCGCCGACTGCTATCGGACGTTTGTCCGTTACCTTCCGCCGATTTTAAAACGGCTTCATAGCGGAAATACTGCTCATTCAGGGAAAATTCCGAAGCGAAAAGGCGGCGTCCTCCATTTGCGGAAGCAGCTGGCCACGTTGAAACAAAAGCTTCAGGAATTAGTTGCCCGCGAGGAATTTGAGCGGGCGGCCGAGGTGCGCGACCAGATTCGTTCGTTAGAGGACGAACTTCGCCGACGTGGAGAGGGGGAGATGTAGCGGTATGTCATTTGGAAAGTTTTTCAACACAGCGGTCAGCGCTTGGATGAGCCAGGAGGGGCCGAATTCGGACATCGTGTTGAGCAGCCGCATCCGGCTGGCGCGCAATATTGTTGATTTTCGTTTCCCAACGCTGTTTAGCAGCGAAGAGGCGAAACAAATCGTTGCCTTGTTTGAGCGCGCGTTCGTCCATCGTCCGTATGGGGAAGCGGGACGGTTTGAACTGTTGAAAATGTCGGAGCTTCAACCGATTGAAAAACGGGTATTGGTGGAAAAGCACTTAATCAGCCCGCATTTGGCTGAAGATTCGCCGTTTGGCGCCTGCCTGCTTTCGGAAAATGAGGAAATCAGCATTATGATCAACGAGGAAGACCATATCCGCATTCAGTGTCTGTTTCCAGGGCTTCAGCTTGCCGAGGCGCTTGAGGCGGCGAGCGAGTTGGATGATTGGATTGAAGGGCATGTCAACTATGCGTTCGATGAACGGCTTGGTTACTTAACGAGCTGTCCGACGAACGTCGGAACGGGGTTGCGGGCGTCGGTGATGATGCATCTTCCGGCGCTGGTGCTGACGCAGCAGATCAACCGCATCATCCCTGCCATCAACCAGTTGGGACTCGTCGTCCGCGGCACGTACGGGGAAGGAAGTGAGGCTTTAGGGAACATTTTCCAAATTTCGAACCAAATTACGCTCGGAAAATCAGAAGAAGATATTGTCGCTGATTTGCATACGATCGTTGAGCAGCTCATCGCCCAAGAAAGGGCGGCTCGCCAGGCATTAGTGAAAACGTTGGGCATACAATTAGAAGACAAGGTATTCCGTTCATACGGCATATTGGCCAACTGCCGCGTCATCGATTCGAAGGAGGCGGCGCAATGCCTGTCGGATGTGCGTTTAGGGATCGATTTAGGATATATCAAAAACGTCTCGCGCAACATTTTAAATGAGCTGATGATTTTGACGCAGCCAGGATTTTTGCAACAATATGCCGGAGGGGTGCTTCGCCCTGAGGAACGGGATGTCCGCCGGGCGGCGTTGATTCGGGAACGCTTAAGGATGGAAACACGAAGAAAGATGGAGGGTGATGAACGATGATGTTTGGCAGATTTACGGAACGGGCGCAAAAAGTGCTGGCGTTGGCGCAAGAGGAAGCCATCCGCCTCGGCCATAACAATATCGGAACCGAACATATTTTGCTTGGGCTGATCCGTGAGGGGGAAGGAATCGCTGCTAAAGCGCTCATGGCGCTTGGACTTGACCCGGATAAAATCCAAAAAGAAGTCGAATCGCTCATCGGCCGCGGCAATGAAGTGTCCCATACGCTCCATTACACGCCGCGGGCGAAAAAAGTGATCGAGCTGTCAATGGACGAAGCGAGGAAACTTGGCCATTCGTATGTCGGCACGGAGCATATTTTGCTTGGCTTGATCCGCGAGGGGGAAGGCGTGGCCGCTCGCGTGCTGAACAACCTCGGGGTGAGCTTGAACAAGGCGCGCCAACAAGTGTTGCAACTGCTCGGCAGCAATGAATCGGTATCGGGCCACGGCGGTGGGGGGGCTTCGCATGTAAGCACGCCGACGCTTGACAGCCTTGCCCGCGATTTGACGGCGATTGCCCGCGAAGGGCGGCTTGATCCGGTCATCGGCCGCAGCAAAGAAATTCAGCGTGTTATTGAAGTGTTGAGCCGACGGACAAAAAACAACCCGGTGCTCATCGGTGAACCGGGGGTTGGAAAAACAGCGATCGCGGAAGGATTGGCCCAGCAAATCGTCAACAACGAAGTGCCGGAAACGCTGCGCGACAAACGGGTCATGACGCTCGATATGGGGACGGTCGTCGCCGGGACGAAATACCGCGGCGAATTTGAAGACCGGCTGAAAAAAGTGATGGACGAAATTCGCCAGGCGGGCAATATCATTTTGTTCATCGATGAACTCCATACGTTAATCGGCGCTGGCGGAGCCGAAGGGGCCATCGACGCGTCGAACATTTTAAAGCCGGCCTTGGCGCGTGGAGAATTGCAATGTATCGGTGCGACAACGCTTGATGAATACCGCAAATCCATTGAGAAAGATGCTGCGCTCGAGCGCCGCTTCCAGCCGATTCACGTCGATGAGCCGACAGTTGAAGAGTCGATTCAAATTTTAAAAGGGCTGCGCGACCGGTATGAAGCGCATCATCGCGTCTCGATTTCCGATGAGGCGATCATTCAGGCAGTCAAACTTTCCGACCGGTATATTACCGACCGGTTCCTGCCGGATAAAGCGATCGACTTGATTGATGAAGCTTGCTCGAAAGTGCGTCTCCGTTCGTTCACGGCGCCGCCGAAACTGAAAGAACTGGAGCAAAAGCTTGAAGAAGTGCGAAAAGAGAAAGATGCGGCCGTGCAAAGCCAAGAATTTGAAAAAGCGGCGTCGCTGCGTGATATGGAGCAGCGGCTGCGTGAAGAGCTTGAAGAAACGAAACGTGCGTGGAAAGAAAAACAAGGCCAAGAAAATTTGGAAGTGACGGTCGAAGACATTGCCGCGGTCGTCTCGAGTTGGACCGGGATTCCGGTATCGAAGCTGGCCGAGACGGAAACCGAGCGGCTGTTGAAACTGGAAGAAATTTTGCATTCGCGCGTCGTCGGCCAAGACGAGGCGGTCAAAGCGGTGGCCAAAGCGGTGCGCCGCGCCCGGGCTGGCCTCAAAGACCCGAAACGCCCGATCGGTTCGTTCATTTTCCTCGGCCCGACCGGCGTCGGGAAAACGGAATTGGCCCGTGCATTGGCCGAGGCAATGTTTGGAGATGAAGATGCCCTCATTCGCATCGATATGTCCGAGTATATGGAAAAACACTCGACATCGCGGCTCATCGGTTCGCCGCCGGGGTATGTCGGCTACGAAGAAGGCGGTCAGCTGACCGAAAAAGTGCGTCGCAAGCCATACTCGGTCGTTCTGTTGGATGAGATGGAAAAAGCGCATCCGGACGTGTTTAACATCTTGCTGCAGGTGCTCGAAGACGGGCGGTTGACTGACTCGAAAGGGCGGACGGTTGACTTCCGCAACACGATCATCATTATGACATCGAACGTCGGCGCGGATGCTTTGAAGCGGAACAAGTATGTCGGCTTTAACATCCAGGATGGAAACCAGCAATACAAAGACATGAAAAGCAAGGTCATGGATGAGCTGAAAAAAGCGTTCCGTCCGGAGTTTTTGAACCGGATCGATGAAATTATCGTCTTCCATTCGCTTGAAAAAGACCATCTAAAACAAATTGTCCGTCTGATGGCTGATACGCTGGTGAAACGGCTGAAAGAGCAAGATATTGACCTTGAATTGACGGAGGCGGCGATTGAGAAAATCGCTGCTGAAGGTTTCGATCCGGAATACGGGGCTCGCCCGTTGCGCCGCGCTTTGCAAAAACATATTGAAGACCGTTTGTCCGAAGAACTGTTAAAAGGCACGATCGCCAAAGGACAAAAAGTCGTCGTTGATGTGAAAGATGGGGAATTTGTCGTATTGGCAAAACAGGCCGTGATGTGATGAAAAAAGGTATGCGGCACGATGCTGCCCATACCTTTTTTCCATATGGAACACAAGAGAGAAAGGGTTAGTTCAATGGCGAAAAAGAAGACGAAATTTGTTTGCCAAGAGTGCGGATACGAATCGGCGAAGTGGCTCGGCCGCTGCCCGGGATGCCAAACGTGGAACTCATTCGTCGAGGAAATCGAGCCGGTCAGAACCGCTGTGCGTGGGGCATTTCTCCATTCGGAGCCGTCCGGGTCCGCTAAACCGGTTCCGATTACTGCCGTTGCCGCGGTGCAAGAGCCGCGCATCGAAACGAACAGTGCAGAGTTCAATCGCGTGCTCGGTGGGGGGATCGTCAAAGGGTCGCTCGTCTTAATCGGCGGCGACCCCGGCATCGGCAAGTCGACGCTGTTGCTGCAGGCCTCAGCGCAACTGGCGGCTAGGCATACAGTGTTGTATGTATCGGGCGAGGAATCCGTCAAACAGGTAAAACTGCGCGCTGGGCGCCTTCGCGCCGAGTCCGATCATCTGTATGTGTTAGCGGAGGCGAATTTGGAATATATTGTATCAGCGATTGAAACGATTCAGCCCTCCTGTGTCGTGATTGATTCAATCCAGACGGTGTACCGGACGGATATTACGTCAGCGCCGGGCAGTGTCGCCCAAGTGCGCGAGTGCACCGCTGAGTTGATGAAAATCGCCAAAACAAAAGGCGTCGCCATTTTTATCGTCGGCCATGTGACGAAAGAAGGGGCGATCGCCGGGCCGCGCATTCTCGAGCATATGGTCGATACCGTCCTTTATTTTGAGGGGGAGCGGCATCATACGTACCGCATTTTGCGGGCGGTGAAAAACCGCTTCGGTTCGACGAATGAAATCGGTATTTTTGAAATGCGCGACATCGGGCTGCGGGAAGTGGAAAATCCGTCCGAAGTGTTTTTGGAAGAGCGATCGCACGGGGCGGCGGGTTCGACGGTGGTGGCGGCCATGGAAGGGACGCGCCCGGTTCTGGTGGAAATTCAAGCGCTCGTTTCGCCGACAAGCTTCGGCAACCCGAGGCGGATGGCGACCGGCCTCGATCATAACCGCGTGTCGTTGCTTATGGCCGTATTGGAAAAGCGGGTCGGGCTGCTGTTGCAAAACCAAGATGCCTATTTGAAGGTGGCGGGCGGAGTGAAGCTTGATGAGCCGGCCATTGACCTAGCCATCGCCGTCAGCATCGCCTCAAGCTTTCGCGATCGGCCGACCAATCCGGCCGACGTCATTATCGGTGAAGTCGGGTTGACCGGGGAAGTGCGGCGTGTCTCCCGCATTGAACAGCGTGTGCAAGAGGCTGTCAAACTAGGTTTTTCCCGTGTCATTGTACCGAAAAACAATTTGGCAGGGTGGCAGCCGCCGGCAAGCGTTCAGGTGATCGGCGTTTCCCATGTGGCCGAGGCGCTCGAGCACACGATGATTTGAACGCTTTCTTCGGGGGAACGGGCAAATAGGAAACGGCTGGGGGCGTTCGCTAAAGCATCCTCTTGCTCCGCCCCGATCATGTTTTGCATGAAATGACCGAACTTTTTGTTTCGAACAACGTAAATATATATAGGGGGGCAACGTCCTTCCGCTGTGCACGGGCGTCCAGCGCGAATTGTTACAAGCGGATGTCGAATGTTCAAAAATGGTTAAAAATTGGGTTTCGGTTGGTTTCAAACATTGGAAACTGTTTATAATGTTAGATAGGGAGGTGAAGATGAGCCGATGGTCAAACGTGTCGTACAACTATTTTTTCTCGCCGTAGGCGGAACGCTGGGCGCCATGTTTTTGCCTGATTTGCTTGCGCTGTTGAATGTAAGCGACATGCCGCTCATCCATAATTCCTATACGTTGGCGGTGTTGGGCGCTGTTCTTTTCTTTTTGTTGACGTTTTGGCTTGTGGATTATGTTGTGGACATGGTGCGCTGGGTCGAGGAAACATTGGTAAGGGCGCCTGCTGCTGACGTGCTGTTTGGCAGCCTCGGGCTGATTTTTGGTCTTATTATTGCGTTTTTGGTCGTCATGCCGCTGCAATCGTTTCGAATTCAAGTGTTGAACACGGTGCTGCCGATTTTTTTGACGATCTTGCTTGGCTATTTAGGGTTTCGTGTCGGCTTAAAGAAACGGAATGAGCTGATGAACTTATTTTCTCTTTCCAATCGAATGACAAAGAAAAAAGGCGGAGAAACCGAGAACGAGGCGCCGAAAGGTGGAGCGGTGAAAATTTTGGACACAAGCGTCATCATCGATGGGCGGATCGCGGACATTTGCCAAACCGGGTTTTTGGAAGGCCCGCTTGTCATTCCCCGTTTTGTGTTAGAGGAGCTCCAGCATATCGCCGACTCCTCCGATGTGCTGAAGCGAAACCGCGGCCGCCGCGGCTTGGATATTTTAAACCGCATTCAAAAAGAGATGGCGATGAAGGTGGAAATTCATGAGGCCGACTTCAGCGATGTGCAAGAAGTCGACAGCAAGCTCGTCAAACTAGCCAAACAGCTTCAAGGCGTCGTCGTCACAAACGATTTCAACTTGAACAAAGTGTGTGAGCTACAAAACGTGCGCGTCCTTAATATCAACGATTTGGCTAATGCCGTCAAGCCGATCGTCCTGCCGGGCGAGGAGCTGAATGTGCATGTCATTAAGGACGGAAAGGAACATAACCAGGGCGTTGCTTACTTGGATGACGGAACGATGATTGTTGTCGAAGACGGCAAAGAATATATCGGCAAACGGGTTGACGTCCTAGTCACCAGCGTGTTACAAACATCTGCGGGGAGAATGATTTTTGCCAAGCTGAAGCTGTTGCAAAAAGCGCTGTAAACAGAACAGGGGAAACGTCCAATGAACTACGAAGCGATTGTCTTGGCGGCCGGACAAGGAAAGAGGATGAACGCCGGTATGAATAAGCAGTTTATTGAACTAGGTGGCGAACCGCTCATCGTCCGGACGCTGAAGGTGTTCGACCGCGATGAACGGTGCGCCCGCGTCGTGCTTGTCGTGAATCAGGCGGAGCGAAGCCGCTTTGAGCAACTTGTCGTTCGTTTTCGTATCAAAAAAGTGGCAGCGTTCGCTGAGGGCGGCGAGGAGCGGCAACATAGCGTCTATAACGGGCTGCAGGCGTTAGAGGGACGGGGCATTGTCCTGATCCACGACGGCGCCCGCCCGTTTATTCACGTCCGCCATTTGCATGAGCTGGCGGATGCAGCCGCCCGATACGGGGCAGCGGTCCCGGCTGTGCGGGTGAAAGACACAATCAAAAAAGTGGACGGTTTGTTTGTCGAACAGACGATTGATCGTTCCAGCTTGTGGGCGGTGCAGACGCCACAAGCTTTTCGTCTGTCTTTGATCGCCGAGGCGCATGAGGCTGCGAAACGGGAAGGCTATCTTGGCACGGACGACGCCAGCCTCGTCGAGCGGCTCGGCAAGCCGGTGAAAATTGTAGAAGGGGACTACCGCAACATTAAACTGACGACTCCGGAAGACATTTTGTTTGCCGAGGCGATTTTAGCGAGCCGCGTCGCAGAGTAAACGGAGGTGAAGACATGTTTCGCATCGGACAAGGGTTTGACGTTCACCAGCTCGTTGAAGGGCGTCCGCTTATCATTGGCGGCGTACATATTCCGCATGAGAAAGGGCTGCTCGGCCATTCGGATGCCGATGTGCTGCTCCACGCGGTGGCGGACGCGTGCCTTGGAGCGATTGGCGCCGGCGATATCGGACGGCATTTTCCTGATGATGACCCGCGCTATAAAGACGCGGACTCAACCGAATTGTTGGCGCACGTATGGACGCTCGTCCGGAAGGAAGGGTATGCATTGGTGAACGCCGACTGTACGATTATCGCTCAAAAGCCGAAAATGGCTCCGTACATTGAGGAGATGAAAGCCGTGATCGCCCGCCTGCTTGAAGCCGAGCGCACACAAGTGAACGTCAAGGCGACGACAACGGAAAAACTCGGGTTCACCGGGCGCGGGGAAGGCATTGCCGCCCAAGCGGTCGTGTTGCTTAAAAAGAGCGGGGAGTAAGGCGCAACCGTTAGGCGCCGAATGGGGCGAGCCGTCCGTTTTGAACTTTGCCGCGATAAACGGTACAATAAGGGTACAAGTTTGGATGAAAGTGGAGGGTTGGACGATGGCAAAAGATGTGCGCGTGCGCTATGCGCCGAGCCCGACCGGCCATTTGCATATCGGAGGGGCGCGGACCGCGCTGTTTAACTATTTGTTTGCTCGCCATCACGGCGGAAAAATGATCGTCCGCATCGAGGATACGGATATCGAACGGAACGTGGAAGGCGGCGAACAGTCGCAGCTCGAAAACTTACAATGGCTCGGCATCGATTATGACGAGTCCGTTGATAAAGATGGCGGCTATGGGCCGTACCGCCAGACGGAGCGGCTTGATATATACCGGAAGTATGTGGACGAACTGCTCGAGCAAGGACATGCGTACAAATGTTTTTGCACGCCGGAAGAGCTTGAGCGGGAGCGGGAGGAGCAGCGTGCGGCCGGCATCGCCGCTCCGCAATACAGCGGCAAGTGCCGCCGTTTGACGCCGGAACAGGTCGCGGAACTTGAGGCGCAAGGCAAGCCGTATACGATCCGCCTCAAGGTGCCGGAAGGGAAAACATACGAAGTCGACGATCTGGTGCGCGGCAAAGTGACGTTTGAATCGAAAGATATCGGCGATTGGGTCATTGTGAAGGCGAACGGTATTCCGACGTACAACTTTGCCGTCGTCATCGACGACCACCTTATGGAGATCAGCCATGTGTTCCGCGGTGAGGAGCATTTGTCCAACACGCCGAAGCAGCTGATGGTGTATGAATATTTTGGCTGGGAGCCGCCGCAGTTTGCCCATTTGACGTTGATTGTCAACGAACAGCGGAAAAAGTTGTCCAAGCGCGATGAGTCAATCATTCAGTTCGTGTCGCAATACAAAGAGCTCGGCTATTTGCCGGAAGCGATGTTCAACTTTTTCGCCCTCTTAGGCTGGTCGCCGGAAGGGGAGGAAGAAATTTTTTCGAAAGACGAGCTCATCCGCATCTTCGACGTTTCGCGGCTGTCAAAGTCGCCGTCGATGTTTGACACGAAAAAGCTGACATGGATGAACAATCAATACATCAAAAAACTCGATTTGGACCGGCTCGTCGAATTGGCTTTGCCGCATTTGGTGAAAGCCGGGCGCTTGCCGGCGGACATGAGCGACGAACAGCGGCAGTGGGCGCGCGATTTAATCGCACTGTATCAAGAGCAAATGAGCTACGGGGCGGAGATTGTTCCGTTGTCCGAGTTGTTCTTTAAGGAAGAAGTCGAATACGAAGATGAGGCGCGCCAAGTGCTCGCCGAAGAACAAGTGCCCGACGTGCTTTCGGCCTTTTTGGCCCATGTGCGGGACCTCGACCCGTTTACAGCCGACGAAATTAAAGCGGCGATTAAGGCGGTGCAAAAGGCGACCGGACAAAAAGGGAAAAAGCTGTTTATGCCAATTCGCGCCGCGGTGACCGGGCAAACGCACGGGCCGGAGCTTCCGTTTGCCATTCAGCTGCTCGGCAAACAAAAAGTAATCGAGCGGCTCGAGCGGGCGCTGCAAGAAAAATTTTAGCGGAATAGGTGTGCACGTTTGCGTAGTGCGTGTGGTATAATAATACAAAGTTTATCGGTTGAACAAGCGCATAGTGAAAAAGCGTTGACGAGGAGAAGTAGGAAACGCCGTCATCCCAGAGAGAGTCGCCTTGGCTGGAAGCGGCTTATGCCCGGCGTTATCCGAAATGCGCCTCGGAGTCTCCTTTCGAACCGGAACAGAGACGTTCTGCAGTAGAGAGGAGCGGAGCCTCTCCGTTATCGGACTCGAGTGAGTGAAACGGCGTTTTCCCGTTTCGCTAAACAGAGTGGAACCGCGCCAAAAGCGTCTCTGTGTCTTCGGCACAGGGACGCTTTTTTATTCAAAACAACTTAGAGGGATGGAGGGAGGACATGATGTTTAAAACGTTAAAAGAGGATATTGAGGTCATTTTTGAGCAAGACCCGGCGGCAAGAAGCTACCTGGAAGTCATTTTAACGTACTCCGGTCTGCATGCCATTTGGGCGCATCGGATCGCTCATGCGCTTTACAAACGGAAATTTTACTTTCTTGCCCGGTTGATTTCGCAAATCAGCCGCTTTTTCACCGGCATTGAAATTCATCCGGGCGCCAAAATCGGCCGCCGCTTTTTCATCGACCACGGCATGGGTGTGGTGATCGGCGAAACGTGCGAAATCGGCGACAATGTCACGGTCTATCAAGGGGTCACATTAGGAGGGACAGGGAAAGAAAAAGGGAAGCGGCACCCGACGATCAAAGACAACTGTTTGATCGCTGCCGGCGCGAAAGTGCTCGGGTCGATTACGATCGGCGAAAACTCGAAAATTGGCGCCGGGTCGGTCGTGTTAAAAGACGTGCCGCCCAACTCAACCGTCGTTGGCATTCCGGGCCGCGTGGTTGTGCGTGATGGAGTGAAAGTGAAAAAAGATTTGAACCACACCGACCTGCCAGATCCGATCGCTGACCGGTTCCGGGAGCTTGAAGAGGAGATCGTCCGGCTGAAAAGCGAGTTGGAGGCATTGAAACAGCAAGAAAGGAAGAGCGAGTATGAGCAGCATCCGGCTTTATAATACGTTGACGCGAAAAAAGGAACCGTTTGAGCCGCTTGAGCCCAACAAGGTCAAAATGTATGTATGCGGTCCTACCGTTTACAACTATATCCATATCGGGAACGCCCGGGCCGCCATCGTCTTTGACACGATCCGCCGCTATTTGGAGTTCCGCGGCTACGACGTGACGTACGTATCCAATTTTACCGATGTCGACGACAAACTGATTAAGGCGGCCCGCGAGCTTGGCGAAAGCGTTCCGGCGATTGCCGAGCGGTTTATCGAGGCGTATTTTGAAGACATTCAGGCGCTTGGCTGCAAAAAGGCGGACATCCACCCGCGCGTGACAGAAAATATCGGGACGATTATCGAATTCATCCAAGCGCTCATCGACAAGGGGTATGCGTACGAGGTGGATGGCGACGTCTACTACCGGACGCGCAAGTTTCCCGGTTACGGCAAGCTGTCGCACCAATCGATCGATGAATTGCAGGCTGGAGCGCGCATCGAAGTCGGCGAGAAAAAAGACGACCCGCTCGATTTCGCCCTTTGGAAAGCGGCGAAAGAAGGAGAGATTTGTTGGGACAGTCCATGGGGGAAAGGGCGGCCGGGTTGGCATATCGAATGCTCGGCGATGGCGCGCAAATATTTAGGCGATACGATCGATATCCACGCCGGCGGCCAAGATTTGACGTTCCCGCACCATGAAAACGAAATCGCCCAGTCAGAGGCTTTGACCGGCAAACCGTTTGCGAAATATTGGCTGCACAACGGGTATTTAAATATTAACAACGAAAAAATGTCGAAGTCGCTCGGCAACTTCGTGCTCGTCCACGATATCATCCGGCAGATTGACCCGCAAGTGCTGCGCTTCTTTATGTTGTCGGTGCACTATCGCCATCCGATCAACTACAGCGAAGAGCTGCTCGAGAGCGCCCGGCGCGGGCTCGAACGCTTAAGGACGGCATATGGCAACTTGCAGCACCGGCTCGGAGCGAGCACGAATTTAACCGACGACGATGACAAATGGCTGTCGCGCATCGCTGCGGTCCGCGAATCGTTCATCCGCGAAATGGACGACGATTTCAACACGGCGAACGGCATTGCGGTTCTATTTGAGCTGGCGAAACAAGCGAACTTGTATTTGCAGGAAAAGACGACATCGGAAACCGTTATTGGCGCCTTTTTGCGTGAATTTGAACAGTTGATGGACGTGCTTGGCCTCGATCCAAAGCCAAAGCAAGAAGAGCTGCTTGATGAGGAAATCGAGGCGCTGATCCAACAGCGCAACGAAGCGCGGAAAAACCGCGATTTCGCGCTGGCTGACCGCATTCGCGACGAGTTGAAGGCCAAAAACATTATTTTGGAAGATACGCCTCAAGGGACAAGATGGAAACGGGGATCATAAGCAATGGCGCAGTTTGAGACCGTTCATGATGTCAAACAATTAAATGGCTTGGCGCTCGCCTATATTGGCGATGCGGTTTATGAAGTGTACGTGCGCCGCCACTTGCTGGCGATGGGCAGCGTACGGCCGCACGAGCTGCATCGGCGGGCGATCCGCTACGTGTCGGCCCGGGCGCAAGCAAGAGTCATTTTAACCTTGCTTGATGAAGGCGTGTTGACGGAAGAGGAGCAAGCCATCGTCCGCCGCGGCCGCAACGCGAAATCAGGCACGATTCCGAAAAATACGGATGTGCAGACATACCGGCACAGCACCGCGTTCGAAGCGTTGATCGGCTATCATTTTTTACAGGACAACGGCCGGCGGGTCGACGAGTTAATCGGCCGTTCATTTGCGATTATTGAAAGGGAAGAAAGGGCGTTGGAATGATGGATTACATTATCGGCAGAAACCCGGTCATCGAGGCGCTCAAATCCGGGCGCGACATCAATAAAATCTGGATCGCGGAAGGAGCGCAGCGCCACGCCGTCGAGCCTGTCTTCGAATGGGCGAAGCGGCGGGGCGTGCTCGTCCAATATGTTCCGAAGCGCAAGCTTGACCAAATGGTTGACGGGGTGCACCAAGGGGTGATCGCCCAGGCGGCCGCATACCGCTATTACGAGGTCGACGATTTGTTTGCCCGCGCCGCCCGACGGGAAGAAGCGCCGTTTTTCCTCATTTTGGACGAAATCGAAGACCCGCATAACTTGGGCGCCATTATGCGCACCGCAGATGCGGTCGGAGCGCACGGGCTCATCATCCCGAAACGGCGGTCGGTGGGGTTGACGCCGACCGTAGCGAAGGCGTCAACCGGAGCGATCGAGCACGTTCCGGTCGCGCGCGTGACGAACTTGGCGCGGACGATCGACGAGCTGAAAGAGCGGGGCGTTTGGGTGGCTGGCACCGATGCAGACGCCAAAGATGACTACCGCTTCCTTGACGGCACGATGCCGTTGGCGCTGGTCATCGGCAGCGAGGGAAAAGGCATCAGCCGGTTAGTGCGGGAAAAGTGTGATTTCTTGTTTCGGCTGCCGATGCGGGGGCACGTCACTTCGCTCAACGCTTCTGTCGCCGCCAGTTTGCTCATGTACGAGGTGTACCGAAAGCGGTATCCGCTAGGGGAATAGCCGATGAACGTTTTAATTGTCGACGGTTACAACATCATCGGGGCATGGCCGGCGCTGCGCCGGCTGAAAGAGGAAGGCGATCTGGCAGCGGCAAGGGATTTGTTGATTGACAAACTGGCCGATTACAAAGGGTTCACCGGGGATCACGTCGTGGTCGTGTTTGACGCCCATCTCGTGCAGGGAAACGAGAAAAAGTATAAAAACTACGATATCGATGTCATTTTTACAAAGGAAAATGAGACAGCGGACGAACGGATTGAGCGGTTGGCGAAAACGCTCATCAACGCGCGCACCAAAGTGTATGTCGCGACATCGGATTATACGGAACAATGGACGGTGTTCGGTCAAGGCGCCTTGCGCAAATCGGCGCGCGAACTTCTGCACGAAATCGAAGAGGTGGAGCGGGATATTTCAAAAAAGTTGCAGTCAATGAAGCAGCATACACCGACCTTGAAAGTGCCGCTCAATGACATAGTTGCAGAAATTTTTGAAAAATGGCGGAGAGGGCAAAAATGAGCGGTTGACGCTGTAAAAATTTGCACTGTATAATAAATCCTGAATCCGTGATAAAGACGCGTTCAAAGCTGCCAAGAAAACTGGATCAATCAACAAAATATTGCACTCGGGGTTCTTCACCTAATAGGTGAACATTCGAAATGGAGTCGAAGTCTCGACACGATTGGGTTTCCCAG
>NZ_JAFWFM010000072.1:0-4540 GCF_017515625.1 Geobacillus sp. | reverse complement strand
GATGGAACCGTTATTTTCATTGCAAAACTTGACGTATCGCTATGATGGGGGAGCCACGATTTTTCAGCAGTTCTCATTTTCCATTTTTTCAGGGGAGACCGTGCTTCTCACCGGCCCCAATGGAGTGGGGAAAACGACTCTTTTGCATATTATTTCGGGATTGCTCGATAAAGGAGAGCTGCATTATCAAGCCTTTTATAAAGGCAATCCGATTCAGCTTCCCGACATGCGCGCTCATTTGTCTTATGTGACATCCGAGACTGTCATATTTTCAAAATTGACGGGTTATGAAAATATCGAATGTTTCCGGCTTTTATGGAAGCTGGATCAACAGTACGTCCGCAAAGCGAACGAATTATGCAGTCTGCTTGGAATGGAGGAGATGCTCCCGCTCCCGGTGGATCAGTATTCATTAGGAACAAAACAAAAACTGCATATTGCGATTGCTTTAGCCCGCCCGGTCAAATTGTATTTGATGGATGAACCGTTCAATTCCCTTGATAGGCTAAGTCGCGATCGGTTGGCGGAGTGGATTCAAGGCGACCGTCAACATGCTTATCTCATTGCTTCTCACGTTCATCAAGAGTGCTTCCCTGGCTCCCGCATAATCTCGCTTACACGTCCAAACAATGAAGACAAAATAGAAAAATGACGGCGGGATCTTCAGGAAAAATTCAGTTTTCATACGTGTGATCAAGGATTTTTCCGTTGCACTTTCCACTCTCCTATGTTCTAATTAGGAATAGTGAACATCAAGAAGACGGAGGGCTGGAAGTGAACGGGGAAGAGATCATCCGCTTCGAGCGAGTGACGAAGGAATACGACGGAACGGTCGTATTGGATGACGTCAGTTTTGCGATGGAGCGCGGGAAGTTTTATACGCTGCTTGGCCCGTCAGGGTGCGGGAAGACGACGATTTTGCGGCTGATTGCCGGGTTTATCGAACCGACGGAAGGAACGATTTATTTCCACGGGAAGCCGATTCAAAACGTCCCGCCGAACAAGCGGCAAGTCAACACTGTTTTTCAAGACTATGCATTGTTCCCTCATCTCGATGTGTTTGAAAACGTTGCGTTTGGTTTGCGCGTGAAAAAGATGAAAGAAACCGACATTCGCGAGAAAGTGAGGGAATCGCTTCGGTTTGTCAACTTAGACGGCTATGAGCGCCGCCGCATTCAAGAAATGTCCGGCGGTCAGCGCCAGCGCGTCGCGATTGCGCGGGCGATTGTGAATGAGCCAGAAGTTTTGCTCTTGGATGAGCCGCTATCGGCCTTGGATTTGAAGCTGCGCACGGAAATGCAGTACGAACTTCGTGAATTGCAGCGCCGCTTAGGGATTACGTTCATTTTTGTCACGCATGATCAAGAAGAAGCGTTGGCGATGTCCGATTACATTTTTGTTCTAAATAAAGGAAAAATTCAGCAGTTTGGGACGCCGAAAGACATTTACGACGAGCCTGTCAATCGATTCGTCGCCGATTTCATTGGCGAATCGAACATTTTGTCAGGGCGCATGATCGATGATTTCCTCGTCGAATTTGCCGGCAAACAGTTTGCGTGTGTTGACCGCGGCTTCGCGCCAAACGAACCGGTCGATGTCGTCATCCGCCCGGAAGATTTGGAGCTCGCGGCGCCGGAAGACGGGCAGATCGTCATCCGCGTCGATTCGCTCTTATTCCGCGGTGTCCATTATGAAATTTGCGGCTATGACGAAAACGGCAACGAATGGCTTGTCCATTCGACGAAAAAGGCCGAAGTCGGGGAAACGGTCGGCCTTCGTTTTGAACCGGAAGCGATTCACGTCATGCGACTCGAAAAGGAGGATGAGGACGCATGACGGAACGGGCGTGGCGGAACTGGTATTTAATCCCTTATGGCATTTGGCTTGTGCTGTTTGTCGTGGCCCCGATTGTCTTTTTGGTGTATGAATCGTTTTTGGATCTTGACGGCCATTGGACGTTGTCCAACTACAAATCCGTGTGGACGCCCATTTATTTGAAAATGATGGCGTATTCGTTTTGGTATGCGTTTTTAATCACGCTTGTGTCGCTGCTCATCGGCTATCCGACCGCCTATTGGCTGAC
Organism: Geobacillus sp.; assembly: GCF_017515625.1. Classification (NCBI taxonomy): domain Bacteria; kingdom Bacillati; phylum Bacillota; class Bacilli; order Caryophanales; family Anoxybacillaceae; genus Geobacillus; species Geobacillus sp. The sequence goes on along the minus strand of NZ_JAFWFM010000072.1, from coordinate 2,457 downwards.
GAAGACGCGGCACAAGCAGCTATGGCTGCTGTTGCTTATTTTGCCGATGTGGGTGAATTTGCTGCTGAAGGTGTATGCGTTTTTAGGGCTGTTCGGCACGTACGGGCTGGCCAACGCTTTGTTGAAAGCGCTGGGCGTTGGGCCGCGGCAGCTGTTGTTCACCGATTTCAGTTTTGTCTTTGTGTCGGTGTACATTTTTATTCCGTTTATGGTGCTGCCGATTTCCAACGCGCTGGAGGAGCTGCCGCCATCGCTTGTCGATGCCGCCCGCGATTTGGGCGCTTCGGCTTGGACGACGTTCCGCCGCGTCGTCTTCCCGCTCACGCTTGGCGGGGTGAAGGCCGGCTGCCAGGCGGTGTTTATCCCGGCGTTGTCGCTGTTTATGATTACGCGCCTCATTGCGGGCAACCGCGTCATTACGCTCGGCACGGCCATTGAGCAGCATTTTCTTGTCACCCAAAACTGGGGGATGGGGGCGACGATCGCGGTTGTGTTAATGATCGCGATGGCGGTCATCGTCGTCCTGACAGGAAGCGGAAGAAAAGAGGGAAGCCGATGAAACGGACGCATTGGTGGGGACGTGTGTACCTGTTAGCCGTGTTTGCCGTGATGTATACGCCGATTGTGTATTTGATGTATTATTCGTTCAACAGCGGCGGGACGATGCACGATTTTCAATCGTTCACGTTTAAATGGTACCGCGACGTGCTGTCCGACGACCGCTTGCTCATCATCGTTTTGAATACAATCGTCATTGCGCTGCTGTCGGCGGCGGTCGCGACCATACTCGGGGTCATCGGGGCGCTCGCCATTTACTATGTCAAGCGGCAGCGGACGAAAAACGCCCTTCTTGCTCTCAACAACGTGTTGATCGTCAGTCCGGATGTCATCATCGGCGCTTCGTTTTTGTTGCTGTTTACGGTGGCCGGCATCAAGCTTGGGTTTACATCCGTGCTGTTGTCTCACATTGCTTTTAGCGTGCCGATTGTCGTGTTGATGGTGCTGCCGAAACTCGAGGAAATGAGCCCGACGCTGATTGATGCGGCTAGAGATTTAGGAGCCAGTCATTGGCAAGTGCTGTCCGGTGTGGTGCTGCCGTTTTTGGCTCCGAGCATATGGGCGGGCTTTTTCATGGCGCTCACGTATTCGCTCGATGACTTTGCCGTGACCTTTTTTGTCACGGGAAATGGGTTCTCGACGCTGTCCGTGGAAATTTATTCGCGGGCGCGCCAAGGCATTTCCTTGTCAATCAACGCATTGTCGACGCTGCTATTTTTATTTACGATGCTGCTCGTCATCGGCTATTACGTGCTCAGCCAAAAAGGCGGCCGAATGTACGGGATAGGGGGCGAAAGTAGGTGAAACGGCTTGTCCAAGGGTTTGCGGCCGTGTTCATCGCGGCGTTCGTCCTCATGTTCATCACCCACCGGTTGAACGAAGCGGAAGGGTACGGCGGAGGCAAAACGGTGACGGTCTACAACTGGGGCGATTACATCGACCCCGCGCTCGTTCGCGAATTTGCAAAAGAGACAGGGTGGAAAGTGATTTACCAAACATTCGATTCCAACGAAGCGATGATGGCGAAAATCGCCCAAGGAGGGGCGACGTTTGATGTCGCCGTTCCGTCCGATTACGCCATCAGCAAAATGATCGAGGAAAACTTGCTGTTGCCGCTCGATCACGACAAGCTGCCGAATTTACAATATATCGAGCCGCGGTTCCTCAACTTGTCGTTTGATCCGCACAACCGGTATTCGGTGCCGTATTTTTGGGGGACGGTCGGCATCGTCTACAACCGCGACATGCTCGGTGGCAAGAGGATTACGAGCTGGAACGACTTATGGGATCCGAGTTTGCGAAACCAAATTTTGCTTGTCGACGGAGTGCGCGAAGTAATGGGCATGGCGTTAAACAGCCTCGGCTATTCCCTCAATGACACGAACAAAGCCCATTTGCAAGAAGCAAAGCGGAAACTCGATCGACTCATGCCGAATGTGAAGGCGATTGTCGGCGATGAGATCAAGCTGCTTCTCGCGAATGAAGAAGCGGCCATCGGCGTCGTCTGGTCGGGGGATGCGGCGGAAATCATCGCCGAAAACGACAAGCTCGACTATGTCGTGCCGAAAGAAGGATCCAACCTATGGTTTGACAACATGGTCATTCCGAAAACAGCGAAAAACATCGAAGGAGCGCACGCGTTTATCAATTTTATGCTCGACCCGAAACACGCGGCGCAAAACGCCGAGTATGTCGGCTATTCGACGCCGAATAAAAAGGCGCTTGCCTATTTGCCAAAAGACATCGCGGGCGATCGCCGCTTCTACCCCGATTTGGATTCAGCAGGGCATCTCGAAGTGTACGAAAACTTAGGAAAACACATGCTCGCCTACTACAACGAGCTGTTTTTGCAGTTTAAGATGCAGCAAAAGTAACCATATAGATGCAACGAAATCGTTT
>NZ_JAFWFM010000071.1:0-13817 GCF_017515625.1 Geobacillus sp. | reverse complement strand
TATGGGTCTGTGAAGCAGGTGGTTGTTCGGTCTTCCGTCACGCCTTGGCGTGACGGGGCAAGCCATAGGCTTGCCTTCGACAGTCGAAAATGGACAAACCGCTTTTCCGTCAAGGATATGTTAAACTTCTTCGTTGCATCTATCCTGAAAATACCCGAACTCCAAAATGTGTAAAGTTGTAAAATTCAACATAGAGGTCTTTTCATCCTTCCGATGGTGACGAAATTTTTTTGTCATGGGAGTCTATATAGAAGACAGGGCATCCGCGGTGCCGGCTGAAAAAGGCGTTCAAAATGATAGTTTCCTTGTCAGAAAAGTGGTACAATAGTAGCGAAAGGCTGGAGTGAATATGAAGGGGTGTAAGCATGATCGAACAGCTGTCATGGAAGGTGGGCGGCCAGCAAGGGGAAGGAATTGAAAGTACAGGAGAAATTTTTTCCACAGCGCTGAACCGCCTCGGATATTACTTATATGGATACCGTCATTTTTCTTCACGCATCAAAGGGGGTCATACGAACAACAAAATCCGCGTCAGCACGAAACCGGTGCGGGCGGTCGCAGACGATTTGGACATCTTGGTGGCGTTCGACCAAGAGACGATTGACTTCAACTTTCACGAGCTGCACAGCGGCGGCATCGTCATGGCGGACGCCAAGTTCAATCCGGTCATTCCGGAGCGGGAAGGGGTCGTCCTTTATGCCGTTCCGTTTACTGATATCGCCACAAGCCTTGGCAACTCGCTCATGAAAAACATGGTTGCCATCGGCGCGACGAGTGCAGTGCTCGGATTGGATCCGGCCGTGTTCGAAAGCGTTGTCGCCGACACGTTTGGCCGCAAAGGGGCGCAAGTCGTCGAGAAAAACATGGAAGCGATCCGCGCCGGAGCCGAATATATGAAAGAGCTGTTGGGCGGGCGCGCCGAACCTATGAAACTGGCAAAAGCGGACGGCAAACAGCGGATGTTCATGATCGGCAACGACGCGATCGCCTTGGGCGCCTTGGCCGGCGGGGCGCGCTTTATGGCGGCGTATCCGATCACCCCCGCCTCGGAAATTATGGAGTATTTAATTAAAAAGCTTCCGGATCTCGGCGGCACGGTCATCCAAACAGAAGACGAAATCGCCGCCTGCACGATGGCGATCGGCGCCAACTACGCCGGCGCCCGGGCGTTCACCGCTTCCGCTGGTCCGGGTCTGTCGCTCATGGCTGAAGCGATCGGCTTAGCCGGAATGACAGAAACGCCGCTTGTTGTGGTTGACACGCAGCGCGGCGGCCCGAGCACCGGCTTGCCGACGAAGCAAGAACAATCGGACTTGCTTGCGATGATTTACGGCACGCACGGGGAAATCCCGAAAATCGTCATGGCGCCAAGCACGGTTGAAGAAGCGTTTTATGACATGGCAGAAGCGTTCAACTTGGCTGAAGAATATCAGTGTCCGGTCATTTTCTTGTCGGATTTGCAGCTGTCGCTCGGCAAACAAACGGTCGAGCCGCTCGATTACGACCGGATCGAGATTCGCCGCGGCAAACTCGTCAGCGAGGAATTGCCGCCGCTTCCGGGCAAAGACAACTTCAAACGATATGAGGTGACGCCGGACGGCATTTCGCCGCGGGTGCTGCCGGGAACGAAACACGGCATCCACCACGTCACCGGGGTCGAGCATGCCGAAACGGGCCGCCCGTCGGAAACGGCAGCGAACCGCCGGACGCAAATGGAAAAGCGGTTGCGCAAACTCGAGCACATCCACTTCCCGACGCCGGTGCACAAACAACTCCGCCACGAAGAACCGGATTTGCTCCTTGTTGGCTTTTTATCGACGCGCGGAGCGATTGAGGAAGCGATCGAACGCCTCGAGCAGGACGGTGTTAAAGTCAACCATGCACACATCCGCCTGCTTCATCCGTTCCCGGTTGACGACGTGCGGCCGCTTGTCGAAAAAGCGAAGCGGGTCGTCGTCGTTGAGCAAAACGCGACCGGGCAATTGGCAAGCTTGTTGAAAATGCATGTCGGGCATGCGGACAAAATCGCCAGCGTCTTGAAATTTGACGGCAATCCGTTTTTGCCGGGCAATGTCTATACTAAATGCAAGGAGTTGTTAGCACAATGGCCACCTTTAAAGATTTCCGCAATGATGTGAAGCCAAACTGGTGTCCGGGCTGCGGCGACTTTTCCGTTCAGGCCGCCATTCAGCGCGCCGCTGCCAACCTCGGTTTGGAGCCGCACGAACTCGCTGTCATTTCCGGGATCGGCTGCTCCGGCCGCATTTCCGGCTACATTCATTCCTATGGGTTTCACGGCACGCACGGCCGCGCCTTGCCGCTCGCCCAAGGGGTGAAAATGGCGAACCGCAACTTGACGGTCATCGCCGCCGGCGGCGACGGTGATGGGTTTGCGATCGGCATGGGGCATACGGTTCATGCCATTCGCCGCAACATTGACATCACGTATATCGTCATGGACAACCAAATTTACGGGCTGACAAAAGGCCAAACATCGCCTCGCAGCGCCACCGGGTTTCAAACGAAAAGTACGCCGCAAGGGTCGATCGAGCCGGCGTTGTCGCCGCTTGAAATCGCGTTAAGCGCCGGAGCGACGTTTGTGGCGCAAAGCTTTTCAAGCGACCTAAAAGAGTTGACAAGCTTAATTGAAGAAGGCATCAAACATAAAGGATTTTCCCTCATTAACGTCTTCAGCCCGTGCGTCACGTACAATAAAGTCAACACGTACGAATGGTTTAAAGAGCGGCTGGTGAAAGTGAGCGACATTGAAGGGTACGACCCGTCCGACCGGGCGATGGCGATGCAGACGGTGATGAAATACGACGGGCTTGTCACCGGGCTCATTTACCAAAATAAAGAGCAAAAATCATACCAAGAACTCGTCCCGGGCTACCGTGATACACCGCTTACTGAAGCCGATTTGAAATTGAGCAAAGAAAAGTTTGCCGAGCTTGTAGCAGAGTTTATGTAACATATAGAAAGATTGGAAGTGATTCACACTCGATGGGGGGGCTTGCCTCATCGGGCGTTTTTTGTTATCATAGCGTGTTCCGGACATCCGGAATAAATCCCATTGTGTTTCATGACGGTTGACGCTATACTATGGTAGTGTGTGATGGAAGAAATTTGCGAGGAAGGCGGGCGGCCAACAAAGCGCCTGCGATCTACATTATTACGAATGAGGAAAGGAGATTGCGATGAACGAAAAACAACGGTTGGAACAAACAGCGCAAATTGAGACGGCAAGCCATCCAGCGGACAGAAAATCCGCCTTGGACCGGCTGAAGGAAAAAACGACGAAAGACTACGAGAAATATTTCACGAAAGTGTTTTTGCCGCCGAATTTGAAAGAAGCGAAAAAGCGCGGCAAAGAGGAAATTCAATATGTAAAAGACTTTGCGATTCCGGACGAGTTCCGCGGCATGGGGCGCGGGCGGGAGTTTTACATCCGCACATACGGCTGCCAGATGAACGAACATGATACGGAAGTGATGGCCGGCATTTTCATGGCGCTCGGCTATGAGCCGACCGACCGTCCGGAAGAGGCAAACGTCATTTTGCTCAACACGTGCGCGATCCGTGAAAACGCGGAAAACAAAGTGTTCGGCGAGCTCGGCTACTTAAAGCCGCTCAAAACGACCAATCCGGACTTGCTTCTTGGCGTGTGCGGCTGTATGTCGCAAGAAGAAGCGGTCGTTAATAAAATTTTAAAGCAATACCAATATGTTGATATGATTTTCGGCACGCACAACATCCATCGACTTCCTTACATTTTGCATGAAGCATATATGTCAAAAGAAATGGTTGTCGAGGTGTGGTCGAAAGAAGGCGACGTTGTCGAAAACTTGCCGAAAGCGCGAAAAGGCCGCATTAAAGCATGGGTCAATATTATGTACGGCTGTGACAAGTTTTGCACGTATTGCATCGTTCCGTATACGCGCGGCAAGGAGCGAAGCCGCCGTCCGGAAGACATCATCCAAGAAGTGCGCCAGCTCGCCGCCCAAGGCTATAAAGAAATCACGCTGCTTGGGCAAAACGTCAACGCTTATGGGAAAGACTTCACCGACATCCAGTACGGCCTTGGCGATTTAATGGATGAGCTGCGCAAAATTGACATTGCCCGCATCCGCTTCACAACGAGCCATCCGCGCGACTTTGACGACCGGCTCATCGAAGTGCTCGCCAAACGCGGCAACTTGGTTGAGCATATCCATCTGCCGGTGCAATCGGGCAGCACAGAAATTTTAAAAATGATGGGCCGCAAATATACGCGCGAGGAGTACTTGGAGCTCGTCCGCAAAATTAAAGCCGCCATTCCGGACGTCGCGTTGACGACGGACATCATCGTCGGCTTCCCGAACGAGACGGACGAGCAGTTTGAAGAAACGCTGTCGCTTTACCGCGAAGTGGAGTTTGATTCAGCGTATACGTTCATTTACTCGCCGCGCGAAGGCACGCCGGCGGCGAACATGAAGGACAACGTGCCGATGGAAGTGAAAAAAGAGCGGCTCAAGCGGCTCAACGACCTTGTTCAAGAAATCGCGGCCAAGAAAATGAAGCAATACGAAGGCCAAGTCGTCGAAGTGCTCGTCGAAGGCGAAAGCAAAACGAACCCGGACGTGCTGGCCGGCTACACACGCAAAAACAAGCTCGTCCACTTCGTCGGCCCCAAATCGCTCATTGGCCAATTGGTCAACGTGCGCATTACAGAAGCGAAAACGTGGACGCTGACGGGCGAATTCGTGAATGAAGCGATCGAGGTGAACTGATATGGCGAAATATACGCGGGATGAAGTGCTGGCGCAGGCGAAGCAGTTGGCGAAAATGATCGCCGAAACCGAGGAAGTCGACTTTTTCAAACGAGCGGAGGAAAAAATCCACCAAAATGAAAAAGTGCGCACATTGATCAACGAACTAAAATCGCTGCAAAAACAAGCCGTCAACTTGCAACACTACGGCAAACATGAGGCGCTCAAGCAGGTCGAGGCCAAAATTGACGCCATTTACGAGCAGCTCGAACAAATTCCGATCGTGGGCGAGTTCCAGCAGTCGCAAGCTGAGGTGAACGACCTGCTTCAGCTCGTCGCCTCGACGATTTCGAATACGGTGACCGATGAAATTCTCGCTTCGACGGGCGGCGATGTGCTGCGCGGCGAAACAGGTGCTGCCCTTCGCTACAACAAGCACGGCGGCTGCCATTAATGGCATGCGGCTCAAAAGCGTCCTTCGGGGCGCTTTTTTTCTTATGGGCGCGCTCTCCCTTCCCCCAAACCGCGGGCGGCTGCCTGGCAGCAAAAAAGAAGGCACATCGAACGGAGCAGGCGCATACAATGAACTATACGGAATAATGATTCATTTGCTGTGCACATTAGCGGAGATGGCGCATAGGATGAAATGAAGATTCATTTGAGGAGGGTTCCGTTCGATGTCTGAATACAGAGAAATTATTACGAAAGCCGTTGTTGGCAAAGGCCGCAAGTTTACACAATCGACCCATACGGTGACGGCGCCGAACCGCCCGTCAAGCATTCTTGGCTGCTGGATCATCAACCACCGTTATGAAGCGAAAAAATGCGATAAAACGGTCGAAATTCACGGCCATTATGACATCAACGTCTGGTATTCGTACAACCACAATACAAAAACCGAAGTCGTCACCGAAACGGTGTCGTATACGGACGTCGTCAAATTAAAATATCGCGACAAAGATCATTTAATCAGCGATGACACCGATGTCATTGTCCGCGTCATCCAGCAGCCGAACTGCCTCGAATGCACGATTTCGCCAAACGGCAATAAAATCGTTGTCGATGTTGAGCGGGAGTTTGTCGCCGAAGTGATCGGCGAAACGAAGGTGTGCGTTGCCATCAATCCGGAAGGATGCGGCAAAGACGACGATTTTTGCGACGAGGATGACCTTGATGAAGAATTAGAAGATTTAAGCCCAGATTTGCTGCTTGGCGAAGAAGAATAAAACTAGGAAATTTCTTTCCTAGTTCTTTCTTTTGCCGCTTGTTATAATAGTAGCGCAATCAACGAGCCTTCGGGCCGAAAAGGTTGGGGAGAAGCGATGCCATCGTACACACCGATGATCCAGCAATATTTGCACATTAAAGCGCAATATCCGGACGCGTTTTTATTTTTCCGGCTTGGCGATTTTTACGAACTGTTTTTTGACGACGCCATCAAGGCGGCGCAAGAGCTGGAAATTACATTAACAAGCCGCGACGGCGGCGATGAACGGGTGCCGATGTGCGGGGTGCCGTACCATTCGGCGCAAGGATATATTGAACAGTTAATCGAAAAGGGATATAAAGTCGCCATTTGCGAACAAGTCGAAGACCCGAAAACGGCCAAAGGCGTCGTTCGCCGCGAAGTGGTGCAGCTCATCACCCCAGGGACGCTCATGGAAGGCAAAGGGCTCACCGAGAAGGAAAACCACTACTTGGCGGCGCTCACGCCGTTTGCTGATGGTACATACGGATTGGCTTACGCCGATTTGTCGACCGGCGAGATTCGGCTCACGCTTCTTTCTTCGTGGGAGGAAACGGCAAACGAATTGCACGCCGTTGGAGCGCGGGAGATCATCGTTGCCACAGACAGCGGCGAAGAGTGGGTGCGCGAGCTGAAAGAGCGGTACGGGGCGGCGGTCTCTTATGAGGACGACACATCGCTATGCGACGAATGGAACGGCGTCATCGGCCATGTGGTGCAAGAAAAGCTGCGGCAGGCCGCAGCCCGTTTGCTTCATTACCTCGTCCGCACGCAAAAGCGGCGGCTCGATCATTTGCAGCCGGCTGAGTTGTATCAAGTTGACCACTATATGAAAATGGACCGACATTCCAAGCTGCATTTGGAATTGGTCGAAACGGTGCGGTCAAAAGGAAGGAAAGGCTCGTTGTTATGGCTTTTGGATGAAACGGTGACAGCGATGGGCGGGCGGCTCTTAAAACAATGGCTGGACCGGCCGCTCATTGATCGGCGCGAAATCGAACGGCGCCTCGATTTTGTGGAAACGTTGAAAACGAGCTATTTTGAACGGCAGGAGCTGCGCGACAGGCTGCGCGGCGTTTACGACATTGAGCGCCTTGTCGGCCGAGTCTCCTACGGCAACGCCAATGCCCGCGATCTCGTGCAGCTGAAAAAGTCGCTTCTTCAAGTGCCGGCGCTCCGTCAGACGGTCGGCGCGCTGCCGCTCGCTGAAGCGGACAAGCTGTGCGAGCGCCTTGACCCGTGCGAAGAGCTCGTCGATTTGCTCGAGCGCTCGATTCAAGAACAGCCGCCGCTTTCCGTCAAAGAAGGGAACCTCATCAAAGACGGGTATGACAAGCAGCTCGATCGCTACCGCGATGCGAGCCGCAACGGCAAAGCGTGGATCGCTGAACTTGAGGCGAAAGAGCGGGAAGCGACCGGCATCAAATCGCTCAAAGTCGGCTACAACCGAGTGTTTGGCTACTATATTGAAGTGACAAAGCCCAATCTCCCCCTTGTTCCGGAAGGACGTTACGAGCGGAAGCAGACGCTCGCCAACGCCGAGCGGTTTATCACCCCGGAGTTGAAGGAAAAAGAGGCGCTCATTTTGGAGGCGGAAGAAAAAAGCATCGAACTCGAATATGAACTGTTTGTCGCCATTCGCGAGCAGGTGAAGCAATACATCCCGCGCCTGCAGACGTTGGCGAAAGCCATTGCCGAGCTTGATGTGCTTCAATCATTCGCAACGATCAGCGACGAGTATCGCTACGTGCGTCCGCAGTTTTCCACGGAGCGCGTCTTGGTGATTCAAGGCGGCCGCCACCCGGTTGTCGAAAAAGTGCTCGGCGCGCAAATGTACGTGCCGAATGACTGCTACATGAACCGCGAGCGGGAAATGCTGCTCATCACTGGACCGAACATGGCTGGAAAAAGCACGTACATGCGGCAAGTGGCGCTCACCGCCGTCATGGCGCAAATCGGCTGTTTCGTTCCCGCCGAGCGGGCGGTGCTGCCCATTTTTGACCAAGTGTTCACCCGCATCGGCGCTGCTGACGACCTGTCGGCAGGACAAAGCACGTTTATGGTCGAAATGTTGGAGGCGTGCCACGCCATCGATCATGCGACACAAAACAGCCTCATTTTGTTTGATGAAATCGGGCGCGGCACATCGACGTACGACGGCATGGCGCTCGCCCAGGCGATCATTGAGTACATTCACGACCATATCGGCGCGAAAACACTATTTAGCACCCACTACCATGAACTCACCGCCTTGGAGCGTTCGCTCCCGCGGCTTTCGAACGTCCATGCCCGCGCCATCGAGGAAAACGGCAAAGTTGTCTTTTTGCATCAAATCGCCGACGGGCCGGCCGACAAGAGCTACGGCATTCACGTCGCCGAACTGGCCGGGCTGCCGGCTTCGCTCATTGAACGCGCGCGGGCCATTTTAGCGGAACTGGAGAAAGCGGCGGGAAAACAGGAAGCCGCCGCAGGCAGGATGGACGATGGCGCTTTGGCGGAAGCGGGTTTGGCTTTTCAGGGGAACGAAGCGTTAGACGTCGGCAGCAAGGTTGAGCGCGAGAAGGACTCCCGTCCGTCAGCCGGCGCGGCGCGGGATGGCGTTTTGGCGGAAGCGGCGTTTGAGCAGCTGAGCATGTTTCCTGACCTTGCCCCGGCGCCTGTGGAGCCGCCGCTTTCAAGCAAAGAGAAAAAGGCGCTCGCGGCGCTGAAAGAGATCAATTTGCTCGAGATGACGCCGCTTGAGGCGCTCAACAAACTGTATGAACTGCAAAAGCTCCTCAAGTAAAGGAGGGAGGCCCGATGGGACGCATCCGCAAGCTCGATGACCTGCTGGCAAACAAAATCGCCGCCGGCGAGGTCGTCGAGCGGCCGGCTTCGGTCGTCAAGGAGTTGGTGGAAAACGCCATTGATGCCCATAGTACGGTCTTCAACATCGAGCTTGAAGAGGCGGGAATGGCGAAAATCCGCGTCATCGACAACGGCGATGGCATGGAGGAAGACGACTGCTTGCTCGCTTTTGAACGTCATGCGACAAGCAAAATTCACAACGAGCACGATTTGTTCCGCATCCGCACGCTCGGGTTCCGCGGTGAGGCGCTGCCGAGCATCGCTTCTGTATCCGAAGTGGAGCTGACGACCGGCACGGGCAGCGGACCGGGAACGAAGCTTGTGCTTCAAGGCGGCGCACTCGTCTCCCGCGAGCGGGCGGCGGGGCGCAAAGGGACGGATATTACCGTATCGAACTTGTTTTTCAACACCCCAGCGCGCTTGAAATATATGAAAACGATCCACACCGAGCTCGGCCATGCGGCTGACGTCGTCAACCGGCTGGCGCTCGCCCATCCGGACGTATCATTTCGCCTCCGCCACCAGGGCAAAACATTGCTTGCCACCAATGGCAGCGGCGATGTCCGGCACGTGCTCGCCGCTATTTACGGCGCCGAGACGGCGAGACAAATGATCCCCATCGAAGCGGAATCGCTCGATTTTACCGTTCGCGGCTACATTTCGCCGCCGGACGTGACGCGCGCCTCGCGCAACTACATCTCGCTTGTTGTCAATGGCCGCTATGTGCGCAGCGTGCCGCTCATAAAAGCGATTGAAGCCGGCTACCATACGCTCTTGCCGATCGGCCGCTATCCGATTGTGTTTTTATCCATTGAAATGGATCCGGTGCTTGTCGATGTCAACGTCCATCCGGCAAAGCTCGAAGTCCGCTTTAGCAAAGAAGCAGAGCTGAATGAGCTCGTCACAGACGCCATCCGCCAGGCATTTCGCGAGCGGACGCTCATTCCGTCCGTATCTGCCGACAGCAAGCTGGCAAAACCAAAGGCGGAGCAGGCGGCTTGGACGTTCACTCATCGCGTCCGCGAGCCGTCTGTCTTATCGAGCGACATCGGCGGCGTGGAAGATGCGACCGCCCCTTTTGCGCCGCTAACCGGTGACGCACCGGCTGAGCGGCCATCCGTGGCTGTGCGGACGGATGAATGGGGAATACCGGACGAACATGGGCCCGCTTTCGAGCGAAAGCAGGAGGAAGAGGTGGGAGAAGAACGGCGTGCCCTCCGCTCGCCGACAGATGGGCAAGCGGAAGATAAAGCGGCGGCTGATCGCCTGCCGCCGCTTTATCCGATTGGACAATTGCATGGGACGTACATTTTGGCGGAGAACGAACATGGGCTGTATATGATCGATCAGCATGCGGCTCAAGAGCGGATCAACTATGAATATTTCCGGGAAAAACTCGGCGAAGCCACGAAGGAAGTGCAGGAGCTGCTCGTTCCGTTGATGTTTGAATATCCAGCCGACGAGTACGAGCGGATCACCGCCTGCCGCAATGAGCTGGCGCGCTGCGGCGTGTTTCTTGAGCCGTTTGGGCCGCGGGCGTTTCTCGTTCGCTCCCATCCGACGTGGTTTCCGAAAGGGAGAGAAAGGGAAATCATCGAGGAAATGATCGAACAAGTGTTGGCGGCCAAAACGGTCGACATCAAGCAATTGCGCGAACAAGCGGCGATCTTAATGAGCTGCAAGCGCGCCATTAAAGCAAACCAACATTTGCGCCAGGATGAACTGTTCGCTTTGCTTGAGGCGCTGCGGCAGACGACGGACCCATTTACTTGTCCCCACGGCCGGCCGATCATCGTTCATTTTTCGACATATGAAATTGAAAAACTATTTAAACGGGTGATGTAGCCTGCGCCCCCTTTGTGCGACAAAGGGGGCGCTTTTTGTAATCGTTTTGTAATCTACTTTTATTCTTTCTGTTACAGACGGATTGCTTTGATTTTACTATAATGGCTCATGTGTAGGAATACGTGGTGAATTTTGTAGAGTGATAGCGAATTTTGTATAAACATGGATACATAAAGATGGATACATCGACGTCATAGGGGGATGCAGCATGAAAAAAACGGTTATATTGACAAGCACGTTGATCGGTTCCTTGTTGGCCGGCCACGCGGCATCGGCGGCGAGCTATACGGTGCAAAAAGGCGATACGCTTTGGAAGATTGCCCGGAAATCCGGCACGACGGTCGCAGCGTTAAAGCAAGAAAACGATTTGTCTTCGGATTTGATTTTTCCCGGACAAGTATTGCGCGTCAATGAGCCAAATGAATCGAACGAATCTTCTTCGAATACATATACGGTCGAGCCTGGTGATACGCTAAGCGGAATCGCCCGCAAGTTTAGCACGACTGTGGATGCGCTGCTCAAGCTCAATCCAAGCATTACGAACCCAGACTTCATTCGCGCCGGGCAGAGGCTGCAAGTAGCAGGGAAACAGGAACGTTCCAATACATACAATGTGCAGCCGGCAGCCGTGCCGACAAGCGGCCGGTATATCGTGCAGGCGGGGGATACGCTGCTTGAGATTGCGAACAAGTTTCAAACGACGGTCGACCGTCTATTGGCACTGAATCCGCAAATTACAAACCCGAACACCATCCGCATTGGCCAAGCCATTAAAGTGGCGGGCGGAACGGCTGATGTCCGGGAGGCCAAGCAGCAAGTATCGGCCGCCAACTCGGCTGCCACTGAGTCGTCCGCATCGCTTGCCGACCGAATCATCGATATTGCGGAAAAATATTTAGGGGCGCGCTATTTGTATGGAGCAAGCCCGTCGCGCACCGATGTGTTTGACTGCTCATCGTTTACGATGCGCGTTTTTGGCGAAGCCGGCATTTCGCTGCCGCGCACATCCATCGCTCAGGCGCAAGCGGGAAGAACGGTGTCGTTTGGCCAGTTGCAAAAAGGCGATCTCGTCTTTTTTGATACCGATTCGAACGGCACAATCAACCACGTCGGCATTTATGCTGGCAACGGGCAAATGATCAACGCCACCGTTTCGCTCGGTGTCACGTATTCGTCGCTCACGTCCTCATATTGGAAAACGCGGTTTGTAAAAGCGGTCCGGGTGCTTAACTAACGGGATGCGTATGGACGTCGGCTTAAACATAACCGAATGCGGCGGAAGGCTGCTCGCATAAAGCACATTTGTGGCTTTGGCGGGCAGCCTTTTTTTATGCATCCCGTGCAAAGATGTTGCTTCAGCTGCTGATCGTCACAACCAAGGGAATCATAAGGCCTGTCAATCATTTCGTACATCCTATAATAAGAAAAGGTGTCCCGTTGCTTGAGGGACACCTTTGGTCATTATTGGATGGGTTTTTTCGCTTTTCGCGTCACTTCCTCCTGAAATGAACGGATAAGGGACAGAACGATCAAAATCATGATGATCGCAAGCGGGAATGCAGCGATGATCGAAGCGGTTTGCAACGCTTGCAGACCGCCAGTCCACAGCAAGATCGCCGCAGCTGCCGATTGAATGATGCCCCAGACGAACTTGACCGAATTTGGCGGGTTTAAACTGCCCTTAGTGGTTTGCATGCCGAGCACAAACGTTGCTGAGTCTGCCGATGTGACGAAAAATGTGCAAATGAGCAAAATGGCAATTCCCGAGAGCAATGGAGCGAATGGGAAATGTTCGAATGTAAAAAACAGAGCTATTTCTACTCCTTTTTCATTCATTACCTCGCCAATGCCGGCATGTTGGAACTGCTCCAAATAAAGAGCTGAGCCGCCAAACACGGAAAACCAAAGGGCGCTGAAAATCGTTGGAACCGCCAAGACACCGATCATAAATTCACGGATCGTGCGCCCACGGGAAATGCGAGCAATAAACGTCCCCACAAACGGCGCCCATGCGATCCACCACGCCCAATAAAAAATGGTCCACACTTTCGGCCAATCATTTTGCTCGAACGGGTTGAGCCGGAAACTCATCGAGGGAAGATTTTGTAAGTACGTCCCGATCGTCGACGTGAACACATCCAAAATAAAATTCGTTGGACCGGCAAACAGCATGAACAACATAAGCAACAATGCGAGCGCAATATTGATGTTGCTCAGCCATTTTATGCCTTTGTTTAGGCCGGTTTGCGCCGAGAGCATAAACAGAGCCGTGACAACCACAATGATGAGCAGTTGTGTTGAAATAGAGTTTGAAATATTTGGGAACAACTGATGCAATCCCCCACTGATTTGAATGGCTCCCAGCCCTAGCGAGGTGGCGACGCCAAAAATGGTTGCGTATACGGCTAGCGTATCAATGGCTACACCGAGACCGCCTTCTGTCCGCGCTCCTAGCAACGGGCGCAGCGTGCGGCTGATGACCCCGGCTTCTCGCTTGCGAAACTGGAAGTAAGCGAGCGCCAAGGCAAGGACGCCGTAGATCGCCCATGGATGCAGCCCCCAATGGAAAAACGAGTAGCGCATGGCCAGACGGGCCGCTTCCGCCGTTGCCTCTTCTCCTGTTGGCGGCGTGTAATAGTGGGACACCGGTTCGGCCACTCCCCAAAACACTAACCCGATTCCCATTCCGGCGCTAAACAGCATGGCAAACCACGTCATATAGCTGTATTCCGGTTCTTCCCCGTCGCGGCCGAGGCAGATATTTCCGTAACGGGAAAAAATAAGAAACAAAGAAAACGCCAAAAACAACGAAGCGCTGAGCAAATAAAACCAGCCGAATTTATCGATCAGAAACGAGTGCACCGCGTTGCTGACCGCCTTTAAATTGTAGCGTGGCAGCAAAGACTCCGGAACGACTCCCCAAATAATAAACACAATGGCGATCACAATGGAAATAGAAAAGACGCTTGTTGTTTTTTTCATCTCATTCCTCCTTATTTGTACAATAATCTCATGAGGATCGTGTTAGCGGTTTTGGGGCTTTGCACTTTTAGGGTAACAAAATTCGACAATGAATACAAACGATCCAAATTTTTGACGCAGTGTGAGTAAAATATTTGTGGGTGACATTC
>NZ_JAFWFM010000070.1:0-12889 GCF_017515625.1 Geobacillus sp. | reverse complement strand
TGAGCGTACATGCGAATTTTCCTCCAATGGTTTGGTTTGGACACCTTTACCATACAGGAAAATTCGCATTTTTTGTACCCTCTATTTTCTCTATGCACACCGATCTTCAATGATCAAGTACAACTTGTGGTGAAGAGCCAAAAGCAAAATGTAAAGAAAATTTTTTCCGAGGTGAACGCTCATGACGATCCGCATCGCCTGCCTGCAGCTTGACATTGCATTTGGCGATCCAGCAAAAAACGAACAGCAAGCCGAACAGGCCGTGGAATCCGCTGCCAAAGACGGCGCTGACATCATCGTGCTGCCAGAGTTATGGACGACCGGCTACGATTTGACGCGCCTGGATGAAATTGCCGACGAAGGCGCCGAACGGGCGAAGGCGCTCGCTTCCCGATTGGCGCAAACGTACGGCGTCCATTTCGTCGCCGGTTCGGTCGCCAAAAAAACAGCCGCCGGCGTGACAAACACGATGA
Organism: Geobacillus sp.; assembly: GCF_017515625.1. NCBI lineage: Bacteria > Bacillati > Bacillota > Bacilli > Caryophanales > Anoxybacillaceae > Geobacillus > Geobacillus sp. The sequence continues at coordinate 12,416 of NZ_JAFWFM010000070.1, read as the reverse complement.
TCGTGGCCAACCGCCATGGCCAAATCGTCGGCGAATACAGCAAGCTTCACCTGTTCCAATTGATGGATGAACATTTGTATTTGCAGCCGGGAAACGAGCCAGGCTTGTTCTCGCTTGACGGGCTGCCGTGCGCTGGGGTCATTTGCTATGACATCCGATTTCCGGAGTGGATTCGCGCCCATGCGTTGGCCGGAGCGGAAGTGCTGTTTGTCGTCGCCGAATGGCCGCTTCCCCGCCTTCACCATTGGCGGACGCTCCTGATGGCGCGGGCGATTGAAAACCAATGCTATGTCGTCGCTTGCAATCGGGCCGGACGAGACCCGAACAACGTGTTCGCCGGCCATTCGCTCATCATCGACCCGTGGGGCGAAATTATCGCCGAGGCGGACGAGAAGCCGGGCATTCTCTCGGCCGACATCGATCCCTCGCTCGTTGCGGACGTCCGCGCACGCATCCCGGTGTTTGCCGACCGCCGTCCGCACGATTATGAAGAGGCGGCAAAAAAATTTTTCAAAACGTATTGACAATCCGCCAGCCCAACCTGTATCATTCGAATCAAGCAACCAAACGATTGTTAACATCGTGAAAATTGCAAAAACTTAATAGCTAGATCGGTACTCTTATCAAGAGTTGGCTGAGGGAATTGGCCCAATGAAGCCCAGCAACCGACCGTCAGGCTATCGTGAGATAGGGCGCACGCCAAAGGCGGCGCCGGAAGCGAACCGCTTCCGCAGGGCACGGTGCTAAGTCCAACAGAAAGACCGATGTCTTTCTGAAAGATAAGAGGCGCGAAGACGATGCATCTTCAAGCCTCTTTCCGTATGCGAAAGAGGCTTTTTCATTTGCCAAAACCTAAAGGGGGAACGTGAAAATGACGATTGTCCAATCCACTGTTTACGAACCGCTCACCGAACAAAAAGCGACCGCCCTCGCCGTCCGCCTCGGCCTATTCCGAGACGGGGCGCCGCTTGTGTGCCGCGAAATCGGCGACGGAAACTTAAACTTAGTCTTTCATATCGTCGATCAGGAAACGAAGCAAGGCGTCATCATCAAACAGGCGCTCCCGTACGCGAAAGTCGTCGGCGAAAGCTGGCCGCTCACGTTAAAGCGCGCGGTTATTGAAAGCAACGCGTTGCGCACGTTTGCCAGCTATGTACCGCAATACGTGCCGAACGTCTACTATTCTGACGAATCGCTTGCCATTACCGTGATGGAAGACTTGTCCCGTCTGCAAATCGCCCGCAAAGGGTTGATCGAAGGGAAAACATTTCCGCTTTTGTCCCGGCATATCGGCGAATTTATCGCCAAAACAGCGTTTTACACATCCGATTTCGGCATGAACCAGCAAGAGAAAAAGAAATTGGCGCAAAGCTTCGTCAATCCGGAGCTGTGCAAAATCACCGAAGATCTCGTCTTCACCGATCCATTTTTCGACCATGACACGAACAACTTCGAAGACGAGCTGCGGCCGGACGTCGAAACGCTTTGGAATGACGACCGCCTCCGTTTGGAAGCGGCGAAGTTGAAGCGCAAGTTTTTAACCGAAGCCGATGTGCTTCTGCATGGCGATTTGCATACCGGCAGCATTTTCGCAAGCACCGACGAAACGAAAGTAATCGACCCGGAATTCGCTTTTTACGGCCCGATCGGCTTTGACCTTGGACAGTTTTTCGCCAACTTGCTGTTAAATGCGTTGTCCCGCCCTGACGTTGAGCGCCAACCGCTCTTTGATCACATCGACCGGACCTGGGACGTCTTTGCGTCCATATTCTCGGAGCTTTGGCGCACCAAAAGCATCGAGACGTACGCCGCAACACCGGGCTTGCTTGACGAAGTGCTCCGGCATGCGTTCATCGATGCTGTCGGCTTTGCCGGCTGCGAAGTCATCCGCCGGACGATCGGCCTCGCCCATGTGGCCGACCTTGACGGCATCGAGCAGAAAGAAGCCCGCCTTGCCGCCAAACGACACGCGCTCCGCCTCGGCCGCCGCCTAATTGTCGAGCGCAACGAGCTGACCGGAACGGACGGCTTCCGCCGAGTGTTTGCAGAAACCGAATAGTAACACGGCGACGACCGGCCCAGTGCCGGCCCGGATCAACGGAAAATGTGAAAAGAAAGGAAGACGACGATGGACACCTTTGCCATCCCGCGCTCTGTCGAGTGGCGCGAGACGCATATCACGATTTTAAACCAACAAAAATTGCCATTGGCAACAGAATATATCGACCTGCATACGCTTGAAGACGTGTACGATGCGATCGCCTCGCTGAAAGTGCGCGGAGCGCCGGCGATCGGCATCACCGCCGCTTATGGTCTGGCGCTCGCCGCCTCGCATTATAAAGCGGAAACGGTCCACGAGTTCCATAGCCGCCTAAAGCAAGACCGCGATTATTTGGCAAGCGCCCGCCCGACGGCCGTCAATTTGGTTTGGGCGCTTGACCGGCTCACTGCCGCCGCCAAAGACGCCGCCTCAGTCAACGAAGCGAAAACGGTGCTTATTCACGAGGCAATACGCATCCAAATCGAGGACGAAGATGTCTGCCGCCGCATCGGCGAACATGCGTTATCGCTTTTTCGCCCAGGCGAGCGGGTGATGACGATTTGCAACGCCGGCTCGATCGCCACCGCCCGCTACGGCACGGCGCTCGCCCCGTTTTATTTGGCGAAAGAGAAAGGGATCGAGTTATCCGTGTACGCCCTTGAGACGCGCCCCGTTTTGCAAGGAGCGCGTCTGACCGCCTGGGAGCTGATGCAAGCAGGCGTCGACGTCACGCTTATTACGGACAACATGGCGGCGCAAACGATCAAAGCGAAAGGGATTCGCGCCATTATCGTCGGAGCCGACCGGATCGCACAAAACGGCGATACGGCGAACAAAATCGGCACGTTCGGCCTCGCCTTGCTCGCCAAATCGTTTGGCATTCCGTTTTACGTCGCCGCACCGTTGTCCACCATTGATTTGGCGACAAAGACAGGGGCAGACATCCAGATTGAAGAGCGCCATCCGGATGAAGTGACGCATCTGGCCGGCGTGCGCGTCGCCCCGGAAGGCGTCAACGTGTATAACCCGGCGTTTGACGTGACGCCAAACGAACTGATTACCGCGATCATTACCGAAAAAGGCATCGTCCGCGGCAGCTACAGCGCGGCACTGCCAGCGTTGTTTGCAAAGGAGGAGCAGCATGAAACGATTTAAGGCCTTATCGTTCCTTTCTCTTCTTTTCTTTGCCGTGTTCTCCGTCTTGGCCGGCTGCACGAACGAGCAAGACGCCGTGAGCTCTAAGCCGGCCAACGAAACGAAGCAAACGGCCATCCAAGGCGACACCGTCTCATCCAACAGCCAAACCGCATCGAGCAGCGAACAGGCGGCCATCCCGGAGAAGCTGAAAAAACCGGTGAAGATCGCCGCCATTATGCAAATGTCCATCGGCACGTTCTCGTCGCAATACATCGCCGGTGTCAAAGAACAAGTGCAAAAGTTCGGCGGCGAAGTGCAAATTTACAACGCCGACAACGACTTGACGAAAATGGCCTCATACGTAGAAACGGCCATCACGCAAAACGTTGATGCCATTCTGCTTGATCACGGCCGCGCTGATGCACTCGAAGGCCCGGTGAAAAAAGCGGTTGAAAAAGGCATCCCGGTCGTCGCCTTTGACAACGATTTGAACATTCCAGCGTCACCGTCATCGACCAAGACGACTACAGCCTCGCCTGGAAAACGTTAAAAACACTCGCCGAAGATTTAAATGGAGAGGGCAACATCGTCACGATTTGGGTCGGCGGTTTTACTCCAATGGAGCGGCGCCACGTCATTTATGAGGCGTTCAAAAAACGCTATCCGAACATAAAAGAAGTCGCCAAGTTCGGTACGGCGAGCGCCAACACGGCTTTGGACACGCAAACGCAAATGGAGGCCATTTTGAAAAAATATCCGAACAAAGGCGACATTGACGCCGTCTTCGCAACTTGGGACGAGTTCGCCAAAGGAGCGACGCGCGCCATCGAGCAAGCCGGGCGTACGGAAATCAAAGTATACAGCATCGATTTGAGTGACGAAGACTTGCAAATGATCCAAAAACCGAACAGTCCGTGGGTGGCGACAACAGCGACGGATCCGGCGGAAGTCGGCCGCGTTCAGGTGCGGTTCGCCTATCAAAAAATCGCTGGCGAGAAAACGCCGAACATTTACTCGCTCGAGCCGCATTTAGTAAAACGGACCGACTTGCCCGATAAGCAAGTATCGATGAACGAGCTTTCGCAATACATCCCGGGCTGGGAGCAATCGAACGTCGCCATCTCGCCATGGATGAAAACGTTGGAAGCTCAGGTGAACAAAAAATGAACAGGCTGTTAATGCGAGGCATTGAAAAATCGTTTGGCGCGGTGCGCGTGCTTGACGGCGTGGACTTTTCCGTCCGTCCAGGCGAAGTCCACGCCCTTTTGGGCATGAACGGCGCCGGCAAAAGCACGCTCATGAACATTTTGGCCGGCGCCATTCCTCCCGACGCCGGCACGATCACGATCGATGGCGTCAACTGCACCTTTTCGTCGCCGCTTGACGCGAAACGAGCCGGCATCGGCTTCGTCGTCCAAGAGGTCGACACGGCGCTTTTCCCAGGATTGCCCGTTTACGAAAACTTGGCGGCTGATGAGCTCGCTGATGTGAAGAAACAGCCGATCCGTTCGCTGCGCCGGGAAAAAGAACGGGCCGCTGCTCTGCTTCGCCGCGTCGGCCTTGCCATTTCGCCGGCAAAGCTCGTGCGCGACTGCTCGCTCCATGAAAAACAGCTGATCGTGCTCGCCAAAGTGTTGTCATCGAATGCGCGCTACATCATTTTGGACGAACCGACCGCCGCCTTGAGCGAAGCCGAAACGAAGCGGCTGTTTGCCATCATCACGGAACTGAAACAGCAAGGCGTCGGCTTTATTTACATCTCTCATAAACTGAAAGAAGTGCAGGAAATCGCCGACCGGTTGACGATTTTGCGCGACGGCCGCGTCGTCTACCATGGTTCCGCCCGCGGTTTGCCGCTTGAAGACATCGTCCTTCATATGACCAGAACAAGGCGAGCCGCCGCCATGAAACAAACGCGCGCGCATGGAAGCGACATCGCGTTTGCCGCCCGCGGAATTTTGATCGACAAAACCGGGACAACAGTCGACCTATACGCCCACCGCGGCGAAATCGTCGGCATCGCCGGCTTGGTCGGCGCCGGCAAGACGGAGCTTGCCGAAAGCCTCATCGCCCACCGGAACACATCCGGCGAGTGGGAAATTGATGGCAGACGCTATGTGTTCTCATCGCCTTATGAAGCCATCGACGCCGGCCTTTGCCTCATCCCGGAAGAACGGCGCAAACAAGGGCTGTTCTTGCCCGAGTCAGTGAAAACCAACATCACCGTCCGCCTCCTTTCCCGGCTGTCGCGCTGGCAATGGATCAGCCGAAGGAAGGAAACGGACGCCGCCGACGAACTTGTCCGCTCGCTCGGCATCCATCCGCCGTTGCCTTCGACCGCTGTCCGCCACTTAAGCGGCGGCAACCAGCAGAAAGTCGTCATCGGCAAATGGCTGAACACAAACGCGCGTGTTTTTCTATTCGACGAGCCTACGAAAGGAATCGATGTCCACGCCAAACAAGAGGTGTTTTCCATCATCCGTGCTCTCGCCGATGAAGGAAAAACAGTACTATATTTTTCGAGTGAATTTCACGAGCTTCTTGAGGTGTGCGACACCATCTACATCATGGCTGACGGCCGGCTGCTCACCCGCCTGCCGGCCGCAGAACTAACCTATGAACAGCTTGTGTACTATTGCAGCGGAGGTGAGATCGATGAGCCAGCCAGCCGTTTCCACAGCGCCGTCGAAAAAAGCGGCGCCGTTCATTCTTGAATTTTTGTATAAACATGGCACACTGCTTGCCATTTTGGCTGTAATCGCCTATTTTGGCCTGACACAAGACCGGTTTTTTACCTATGAAAACTTCAGCGACATTTTGCGTTCCATTTCCATCGTCACCTTGGTGGCCATTGGCATTACATTTTCGCCCATCGTCGACGGCCTCGATTTGTCGGTCGGTTCGACAGTGAGCTTGGCGACGATTGCCAGTGCGGCGGCGCTTGTCTTGCATCGCCAAGAAATTTTCGTCACCTTGCTCGTGCCGCTGTTGCTCGGCGTCGCCGTCGGGTTGCTTAATTCGTTGTTGATCGTCAAATTCAAACTGCCCGATTTGCTCGCCACGTTGGCGACGATGTACGCGATCAACGGCGTGCAGCTTACGTATACAAAAGGATTTTCGATTTATAACGACATGCCGCTGCCTGATGGCGGCACGGCGCCGGGCAAATTTATTCCTTCCTTTTTATTTATCGGCCAAGGGGAGCTGTTTGGCGTGCCGTTTTCGGTCTTGCTCATGCTCGTTGTCGTCATGGCCGCCCACTTGTTTTTAACATACACCAAACCTGGCCGTCTCTTTTATTTAACGGGTGAAAACCGGGAAGCGGCACGGCTCTCTGGCATCCCAGTCAACCGTTACCGGACGTATGCGTACGTCATCAGCGGCTTTTTCGCCGCCTTGGGGGGCATCGTGCTCGCCTCGCGCATCGGCACCGGGCAAGTGTCGGCCGGCGCTTCGTTTTTGATGGACGGCGTCGCCGCCGCCTACATCGGCTTTTCTGTCTTCGGCGCCGGCAAGCCGAACGTCATCGGCACCCTGTTCGGTTCGATTTTGATGGGCGTGTTGTTGAACGGCTTGACGATGGCAAACGTCCCGTATTACGCTCAAGACATTATAAAAGGCGCCATTTTAGTCGGCGCCCTCGCCTTGTCGCATTGGCAAAAAAAATAATGTCCCATTCCCTGCCCCCATGGATTCGCGTCATGGGGGCGGGCGTCATTTTGGGAGGCATACACACCCGCCGATCAGCTGAAGCGCGATTGATAGCGCCGCTCCAGCTCCAGCAGCTTTGCTTTTACATCGGTCCGGCTTCCGGCGTAGCCGACGAGGGCGCCGTTTTTGCCGACAATGCGATGGCACGGGACGATGATGGCGAGCTCATTCGCCCGGTTCGCCTGGCCGACGGCGCGAACCGCCTTCGGGCGGCCGATTTGCGCAGCGATGTCAGCGTATGTCGCCGTCTCGCCGTATGGGATGCGGCAAAGCGCCGCCCACACTTCTTCTTGGAAGGGCGTCCCTTTCCATTTCAGCGGCAAATCAAACGTCCGGCGGCGGCCGTGAAAGTACTCATCCAACTGTCGAAGCGCGCGTTCAAGCAACGGCGACCGGCTTTGGACAACCGGATGCCCGCCCGCAAACGCGCGCCATTCTTCCGGAAACAGTTCAACTTTCATGATCGCTTCGCCGTCGGAAGCGATGTATAGATCGCCAAGCAGCTCCGACCGGTATACGGCATATTCAATCGCCATCGTCGTCTTCCCTCTCTGTCCGCTCAATCGGCAACGTAATATGGAACGTCGTGCCGACCCCGACTTCGCTTTCCACGTCAATTTTCCCTTGATGTTCTTCAATGATCTTATAGCTGACCATCAAGCCGAGTCCGGTGCCGCGCTCTTTCGTCGTATAAAACGGCTCGCCGAGTTTTTTGATTTTATCTTTCGGAATGCCGACGCCTTGGTCAGTGATGGAAATGCGAACATTTTTGCCCATGCGGGCGATCCGCACCGTGATGTCCCCGCCTTTGGGCATCACTTCAATGGCGTTTTTCAAAATGTTGATAAACACCTGCTTCAGCTGATTCAGCTCGCAATACACCGGCGGCAGCCCGCGGTCGAAATCGGCAATGATTTGCACGTTATTCATTATCGCCTGGGCGCTGATCAAATCGATCGTATCCTGCATGATTTTGCAAATGTCGTTTTGCTTGTATTGCACCGCCTGCGGTTTGGCCAAAACGAGAAACTCGGTGATGATCGATTCGATCCGCTCCAATTCCGACATAATGACATTAAAATACATCGAATAATCGCCGTCAATGCTTCCTTGCAGCAACTGGATGAACCCTTTTAACGCCGTCATCGGGTTGCGGATTTCGTGGGCGATGCCGGCAGCGAGCTCGCCGACGACATTGAGCGTATCCGATTTGCGCAGCTGCAGCTCCATCTCCTTCCGCTCGGTCATATCGCGAAACGTCATCATTCCAACGCCGGAAATGACTTCTTTTTTCAACGAAAACTCGATGATTCGCTCCTTTGTCTCATCGGAAAACTCGACTTCGCCGCTCGCCTCGCCAGCGCGCTGACACTCAGCCATCAGCTTGTTCAACTGGCGGCGCGCCCGGTCCGGAAGAAGTTCGCCGACTTTCCGGCCAAGAAGCGCCTCCTTTTCAGCAGAAAAAATGCCACAGGCGATTGGATTGGCGTCAATGATGCGATGCTGCTCATCCCAAAGCAAAATGCCGTCCATCGAGTGATCGAAAATACTGCGGAATTTTTGTTCGCTTTCCCGCAGTTCGCGCTCGATTTTCCGCCGCTCGCTCACGTTGCGGAAAATTGTCAAATGGTAGCCGTTAATCGCCCCTTTTTTCATCGTAAACTCAAGCTGTTTCTGTTCGCCGTTTGGCATATGGAACGTCAGCTCATCGCGAATTTCCCCTTTTTGGCGGAACTCGCTGAAAATCCGCTTCACCTTTTCATCCCCATATTCCACAAAATCGAGCAAATTGCGGCGCACAAGCAAATTCAAAGGCAGCTCAAACGTTCGGCTCGCGGCCGGATTGGCGTTCAATATGTAGCCAAAATCATCCCAAATGAGAATCGCCTCATGCGCCTGCTCGAAAATGGCCCGAAACCGCTCTTCGCTTTTTTGTAGTTTGATTTCCATATTTTTCCGATCGGTCGCGTCGCGCATAATGGCCATGTAAAAGCCGCTGTAGACGTTCGACGTCACCGTCAGTTCAAACATTTTCACCGTTCCGTCCGGGCGGACAAGCGACAACTCGCCTTTGGCCGTTCCCTTTTCTTTCACTTCCGCGAGCAGCTGTGCGAACTCATTGACGCATTCGCAGGCGACGAACTGCTGAAACGACAAATTGAGCAGTTTTCCTTTTTCCAAGTTCAAGCTCATCGAAAACGCCGGATTGACATCGATAAAACGCCCAAATTCATCGAAAATGACGATGCCGTCGACGGCGCGGTTGAATACGTCGCGAAACAAAAACTCATGAATGATTCGTTCGCGCTCAAGCGCCTTATGAGCCGAAACGTTGCGCATCATCACGAGGTCAAATTCATGAAACACGTCTTTTTTTATCGAAAATTCGATATGCTTCACCTTGCCGTCCGGCAGCTTAATGAGCAGCTCGTCGCTGAACGAGCCGAACTTTTGCAGCATCGACTGCTGAAACAGCAAAATATCCAGCGGCACGAGCTCCAAAAACGAGAAAAGTGAACGGCCGATCAAGTCAAACTTATCCATCTCAAACAGCTTGCACGCCGCTTCGTTCACATCGACAAACTCGCCGTTTTTATTTAAAATGACAATGGCGTCGAGCGATCGCTCGAAAATGACGGAATAACTGTTGAGCCGCTCCTTTAGGCGACGATTTTCCTCTTCAAGCAGCCGCACATCCGGCGTCGCATTTTGTTCTTCCCGAGGAGAAAGGCTTTGGGCCATATCCATCTCTCCCTCTAGAAATGTTGATGTATCAAGGCTCCTTGTCTATTCAAACCGTTCAACGAAATATATATTCGATGTAGAAAAATTTACTCCTCCCTTCGCTCATGAAGATTTTGCGAATTCTTTTTTCACCGTTCGACAAGTTTCTCTTCTTTTTCGTTTGGTTAAACTGCGTTATAATGAGAGGTTAGTACGCTAATCAAAGGGGTTTTGCTTCTATGAATATTGTCTGCACGACATTGAACGCCAAATACATTCATATGAACCTCGCCATCCGCTATTTAAAAGCGTACGCTCAGCCCGAATTTGACGTCAAGCTTGTTGAGTATACGATCAAAGACCCGGTGCTGAACATTGTGACTGATTTGTACCAACGCCGTCCGGATGTCATCGGCTTCAGCTGCTACATTTGGAACATTGAAGAAACGATCAAAGTCGTCAAGCTGTTGAAAAAAGCAGCGCCGAATATGGTCATCGTCGCCGGTGGACCGGAAGTGTCGTACGATGTGCGTGAATGGATGGAGCGGGTGCCGGAGTTTGACTTTATCGTCGTCAGCGAAGGAGAGGAAACGTTTAAACAGCTGCTTTTCGCTTTAGACGGCCATGGAGACGTCCGTGATGTCGCCGGGCTCGCGTTTCGCGACGGGGGCCGCATTGTCATCAACCCACAGCGAAACAAAATTCGCCTTGCCGACATGCCGTCGCCGTTTCGCTTTCTGGAAGACATTCCCCATCTTCCGAACCGGGTCGTGTATGTTGAAACGAGCCGCGGCTGCCCGTTCAGCTGCCAATTTTGCCTGTCCTCGATCGAAGTCGGCGTCCGCTACTTTGACCGCGAAAAAATCAAAGACGACTTGCGCTACTTAATGCGGCACGGGGCGCGGACGATCAAGTTCGTCGACCGGACGTTCAACATCAGCCGCAGCTATGCGATGGACATGTTTCGCTTTTTAATTGATGAACATGTGCCCGGAACAGTATTTCAATTTGAAATTACCGCCGACATCATGCGTCCCGAGGTGATCGAGTTTTTAAACCGCGAAGCGCCGCCCGGCCTGTTCCGCTTTGAAATCGGCGTCCAGTCGACGAACGACGAAGTGAATCGGCTCATTATGCGCAAACAAAACTTCGCCAAACTTTCGCGAACGGTAACGATGATTAAAGAGGGCGGGAAAATCGCCCAACATTTGGATTTGATCGCCGGTCTTCCCGAAGAAGACTACAACTCGTTCCGAAAGACGTTTAACGACGTATTCGCCCTCCGCCCGGAAGAATTGCAGCTTGGGTTTTTGAAGCTGCTGCGCGGCACTGGGTTGCGCCTGCGCGCCCATGAATACGGCTACGTCTATATGGATCATGCGCCGTATGAAGTGCTCTCCAACAACGTCTTGTCGTTTGATGACGTCATCCGCATCAAGCAAGTGGAAGACGTGCTTGAAAAATATTGGAACGCCCATCGAATGGACGAAACGATCGAGTACTTGGTGACCGATGTGTTCCCGTCGCCGTTTGACTTTTTCCAGCAGTTTGGCACGTATTGGGATGAGCGCGGCTGGGCGCGCATCGGCCACCAACTGGAAGACTTGTTCCGCCGCCTGCATGAATTTTTGCGCACAGCCGTCCCGGACGCGCTGCCGGTCGCCGAGTCGCTTATGAAATACGACTATTTGCGCAACCAAAAATACAAACCACGCAAGCCGTGGTGGAATGAGAAAACGGACAAAACGGCGCGCACGGCCGTCTACCGTGCGCTGCTTGAGCGCCCCGAGGTGCTTGGGGAGGACTTTGCCGCCCTCGGGATCGGGGAAAAGGAGCTGTTTAAACATACGGTCGTGGAAATCGTGCCGGTTGATGTCGGCCGCTATATCGCCGCGAAGCAGCTCTCGTTTGCGCCAACCGTCATCGTCGCCTATTTTGATCCGTCCGGAACCGGCGCAACGCTGTTTTCCGCGCCGCTGTCCGCCTTGTCCGCTTCGGCATCCGCCTAACGGCCAAACGCCGGAGGCACGGCTTTTTTGTGCACCACGTGAAAAAGCAGGGAGCGTTATCCCTGCTTTTTTCGTTCCTTTTCATTTTCTTTCGCCCGTTTTTGTTCCTCCATGATCCAAAGCGGCTCGTGGGCAGCGAAATCGCCCCATTCAAACGCCGTTTCTTCATTCGTTCGAGCGGGCCGCTTCTTATGCTCTTTACCCATCCCCGCCTCCTTGCCGCCCTTTTTTCGAATTGCGGTTCGCGCCGCGGATCATGTCCTCCTCGCCGGCATATTGTGCCGCAAATTCGGTATCCGGCAAGCTTTCCGTTGGCGTTTTATTGTTGTTTTTCGCTGCGTCAAATTTCACTTTTCGCTTCATCATCGTTTCGTCTCCTCCTCATCAACCGTTTTCCGCTCATAAGCGACAAGCACAATTTCTTCTCCTGTTTCTTCACGCAGCCGCTGTTCGAGTTGCTGGAGCTGGCGAAGCGTCCCCTCTTGCAGGCGGGCAACCGGGAATGCAATGTCAGTCACATCGATCCTCCTTCCCGCATTTTTTCTTATCGTGTCTCCGCTGCGCCAACTTTATGCGCCGCTATGGTTTGAGTACCACTTTAACTTCCCTCCGAAAGAAGTCTCCTACTTCTAAACGTGAAGGTGCGCCAGCATCAGTGAAAGTGGGAGATGAATTTCGGTTGGCGTTAGCCAACGAATATGATAGAATATGGCTAGAACGGACACCTTCGGAACGAAGGGAAGCGTAAAGGGTTCTTGTGTGTGGCTTACCGTTCAGCGAACACACACAAGTCG
>NZ_JAFWFM010000069.1:0-2611 GCF_017515625.1 Geobacillus sp. | reverse complement strand
GGAGAGAGTCCTTTTTGCATGACATTTGCTTTTTTCTACCGCGCTTCGCTTGGTGGCCCCGACGAGCGTCGCGAACAAAAGTTCGCAACCCTCGTCGGGGAATCATTCCTGAATGTCACCCACAAATATTTTACTCACACCTTTTTTCTCCGTCTTTCTCCATTATTGACGGAAAAAACAAAAAATCACCTTCTTTCGGCAAAGAAGGTGATCGGTTATCGCTTTTTCAACCTTTCAGCAATTTTATCAATCAGTTCGTCTTCCGTCAGCGCCGCCACCGGACGGTTGTTGACGAAAGCAAACGTCTTTTTCCGCCCTGGGCCGCAATACGACTGGCAGCCGATTTTGATGACCGCATCCGGATCCAGCTTTTTGAGGCGCGGAATCAATGTTTTTAAATTCGGCGCCTTGCAGTCGTCGCAAACGCGAAACTCATTCGCCATCACTCGTCATCCCTTTCCGCAGCGTTTGCTTTGTGTATTCTACCGCTTTCGTGAGAAAATTGCAAGTTGGCATGCTTTCACCCTTGTAATTTGCCAATCCCATAAACTTGCAACGTATAATTTTTTTCCTTTTGGTCCACCCTTTTACTAGCATGGGAAAAAGGAGTGGAGAACAGTGAAACAACGGCAAGACGCTTGGACGGAAGAAGACGATTTATTGTTGGCAGAGACCGTATTGCGCCATGTGCGTGAAGGGAGCACCCAGCTGAACGCGTTTGAAGAAGTCGGCGACAAGCTAAATCGGACATCGGCCGCCTGTGGCTTTCGCTGGAATGCCGTCGTCCGCCATCAGTACGAAGAAGCGCTGCAGCTGGCGAAAAAGCAGCGAAAAGAGCGGCTGCGGCTGCTGGCCAAACAAGGCGGCGCGAAAAAGCGGCGTCTGTACGAGCCCCCGATGCCCTCACTTGAGGAGCTGGGAGAGGTGATGCAGCTGCCTGCCGTCATCCCATCCTCCCCGCCGCAACAAGTGACGCTGGATCAAGTGATCGCTTTTTTGAAAACGTTCCAATCCCATGAACGGAAACGGGAGACGCTGATCAAAGAAAACGAGCGGCTGCGCCGCGAAATTGAAGAATTAAAGCAAAAAAATAAAGAACTTGAAGAAAAGGTTGCGAAATTAGAAGAAAATTCGTCGACCGTCCAAGAAGATTTTGAGACGCTCGTGAAAATCATCAACCGAGCGCGCAAAATGGTGTTAAAAGAGGAAGAAGAGCGGGGACTGACCTTCCGCATGGACCCGAACGGCAACTTGGAAAAAATCGCGGAGTAAATAAAATAAGGATGCCCTGTCCATGGCTGCGCCTTGATCGCACTCTCTCCGGTGCGGCCGAGACACGGAGCATCCTTTTTGCCTGCCGGCGGCGTCAGGCGATGAACGCAGGCTCTTGCTTCTGGGCGGACCGCCCCCTTATTCTCCTGCTAGGAGCTCGCCCTTGAGCGCCGTTTCATTCCGCTCGACGATGCGCGCCCAATACTGCTCATACCAATTCCATTCGCCGTTCTCGAGGGCAGACGAATATAGCTCGCCGCCAAACGACTGCAGCGTGCGCCAAAGGGTGACAAGCAGCTCATCGATCGACAACTCGCAGCCGAGAAGCTCAGACAGCGACGCCATGACAGTTGGGACAACATCGGGGTAGGCGAATTTCGTTTTCTCTCCTTGGCGGCCGAGCTCATAAAAACAGCGAATAAGCTCAGCCCGCGCGGCTCCGCTCCCGTTGACGCAAAGGTAGATTTGCACGGCAACGCCGCCGCGCACGCGCCGTTGCGAAATGCCGGCAAACTTTTTGCCGCCAATGCTCAAGTCATAGTTCCCCGGGCAATACGAACCGACGATTTCCCCCGCCTCAACGCGGGCGCCGTATGAGGCAAGCATGGCGGCCATGAGCGCATACATCGCCTCATACCCTTGCTCGATGGCAATCGTGTTTTTCGTTTCCGGAAAAATGAGCGAAATATTCAACACCCCGCTGTCAAGGACAACGGCCAACCCGCCGGAATTACGGACGACGACGCGATACCCTTCCTGGCGCAAAAACGAAATGGCCTCATCGATGTACGGAAGCTTCGTATCAGCGGCGCCTAAGACGACGGTATTCTCATGCACCCACGTGCGGACGACCGCATCCGACTGTCCCGCACCAACCGCGGTGCATAATGCATCATCGATGGCAAACGATTGTTTCGCATCAAACAGCGGACCGAAATGCGACTGGTCGATGACCCGCCATTTCGGCTGCCGCAGCAATTCATGGCTCATCGCAACAAACCCCTTACGTTGAACGTTCCGCTCTCATTATACCACATCAAACTGGAACGATTACGGCCAATGAACCTCCCCCACTTACGCCTGTAGGCGTTGAAGTGGGGGTTTCTTGCCTTTTTCTTTCCGGGTGTTTCACGATACACCGGGTTTCCCGTGTATCTCGTGACCAAGCACGGAAACACAACAGAAAGAAATAGCAAGTAACATCATGCCAAAGCATGAAGGGTGGGAACTCACCATCTACTACTTCTCGCTTACGCGATCCGTAGATACTTGTGGTTCGTTATTTTCATCGGTCGGAATTCTCCATATAAGTGTTTTGTAAGAATATTGCATGCCGAAT
>NZ_JAFWFM010000068.1:0-2328 GCF_017515625.1 Geobacillus sp. | reverse complement strand
TGCATCAAATTCGGGAGTGTGGTATGCTTGTTCATAGAGAGCACCTCCTGGGTTTGTTTGTGTCGTTACTCACATTCTACAGGAAAGGTGCTCTTTTTTCTATACCCTTTGGATTTTATTGGATAATCAACACGCCTGACATTTTTTCATATGCTATACCACAGCCATTCCCATCCGGTATACAAGGCGGAAAACGGACGCTAGGGGGAAGCGGAATTTGGGAAAGAAAATCTATGTGCTTGATACAAACGTCCTCTTGCAAGACCCGTATTCAATTTTTTCGTTCGAGGACAACGAGGTCGTCATTCCGGCTGTCGTCCTGGAGGAAGTGGATTCGAAAAAGCGGTATATGGATGAGGTCGGGAGAAACGCCCGCCAGGTGTCGAAGCTGATCGACCGCCTGCGCGAGAACGGCAAGCTGCACGAGAAAATTCCGCTTGAAAACGGAGGGGTGCTGCGCATTGAACTGAACCACCGTTCATTCCATCAGCTTCAGGAAATTTTTGTCGAAAAAACGAACGACAACCGCATTTTGGCGGTGGCGAAAAACTTATCGCTTGAGGAACAAGCGAAAGAGGACGGACGTTCGGTCATTTTGGTGAGCAAAGATGCGCTCGTGCGCGTGAAAGCGGATGCCATCGGGCTGCAGGCCGAAGACTTCTTAAGCGACCGCGTCGTTGACATCGACCATATTTACACCGGGTTTTTGGAACTGTACATAGGGAGAGATCACCTGCAACGGTTTTATGATAAAGGGGAGCTCGTGTTGGCCGATATCGCTGATCACCCGTTTTACCCGAATCAGTTTATTATTATGAAAGACGCATTCGGCAGTTCCGCTTCGGCGATTGGCATCGTCGACCAAAACGGCAAAAAGGTGAAGAAGCTGATTTTTCATCATGAGCATATATGGGGCATTCGCCCGCGCAACGTGCAGCAAACGATGGCGTTTGAGCTGCTTATGCGCGACGATATTCCGCTCGTGACGTTAATCGGCAAGGCTGGAACCGGGAAAACGCTGCTCGCGCTTGCTGCCGGGCTCATGCAGACTGAAGACTTGCGCACGTACAAAAAGCTGCTTGTCGCGCGCCCGATCGTGCCGATGGGGAAAGACCTCGGCTTTTTGCCTGGGGAAAAGGAAGAAAAGCTGCGCCCGTGGATGCAGCCGATTTTTGACAACCTTGAGTATTTGTTCAACACGAAAAAGCCGGGGGAATTGGACGCCATTTTAGCCGGCATGAGCTCGATTGAAGTCGAGGCGCTCACCTACATTCGCGGCCGCAGCCTGCCGGAGCAGTTCATCATTATTGATGAGGCGCAAAACTTGACAAAGCATGAAGTGAAGACGATTTTGACGCGTGTCGGCGAAAAAAGCAAAATCATTTTAATGGGCGATCCGGAACAGATCGACCATCCATATTTGGATGAATACAACAACGGCTTGACGTATGTGGTCGAGAAATTCAAAGACCAAAAAATCGCCGGTCATATCCGCCTTGTCAAAGGAGAGCGTTCCGAGCTCGCCCAGCTCGCTGCCGACTTGCTTTAGCCCTCGTCTTCCAACCGGCCGCTTGGGAGGCTGCCAATCCTGCGTCACGCGAACGAACAGGAATGGCGGCCCCTCACGGCCGACCGAAAACCGGACGTCCTCTTGACGGAGCGTCTGGTCAGCGGACGATGAGCTGGCGCACATGGGTAATCGGCGCTTCGCGGTTCGAGCCGTCGCCGAAATAAATGTGCACCGGACCGTCATCGCGCAGCGGCTTTCCGTTTTTAGAAAAAGCAAAAATCAAATCGTGTGCTTTGTCGAGCGGGATCACCGTTTCCCCGCTTTCCGTCACGACGACAAGTTCGGAAGCGTCTTCGTGCGGTTCAGCGTTTTGCAAAAACGGAGCAAACGGCATGCCGAACGAACCGGTGATGATTTTCTCCTTCAAAAAACGCCGCTCGGTTTTCAATGTGGGCGGAAAGACGGCCCCCTCCTGAATTTCCCGGTCCCAAAACACCGACCGCTTTTTGATTTCTTCTTCCTCTTGCCCTGCCCCGGCTTGATCCGGTTTCGGATGCGAAAAATACGTGTCCAAATCGACTTTTCGGTCATCGAAAATCCAGACGCCAGGGTCGAGCGTAATCGTAAAGTTGACCTTTCCCGTCAGCATGATAATATCGCTCATCAAGACACCCTCTCGTGTGAGTAAAATATTTGTGGGTGACATTCAGGAATGATTCCCCGACGAGGGTTGCGAACTTTTGTTCGCGACGCTCGTCGGGGCCACCAAGCGAAGCGCGGTAGAAAAAAGCAAATGTCATGCAAAAAGGACTCTCTCC
>NZ_JAFWFM010000067.1:0-40019 GCF_017515625.1 Geobacillus sp. | reverse complement strand
TTCGAACCAGCGCATCACGGAGTCAAAGTCCGTTGCCTTACCGCTTGGCTATGGCCCAGCGATTGGTGTAATGGCGGTCCCGACGGGACTCGAACCCGCGATCTCCTGCGTGACAGGCAGGCATGTTAACCACTACACTACGGGACCGCAATCCGCGGGAAACCCCCGCGCTGTAAGTGACCCGTACGGGATTCGAACCCGTGTTACCGCCGTGAAAGGGCGGTGTCTTAACCACTTGACCAACGGGCCATGCGACTATCGAAAGTGGCGGAGAAGGCGGGATTTGAACCCGCGCGCCGTTAAGTCACGACCTAACGGTTTAGCAAACCGTCCCCTTCAGCCACTTGGGTACTTCTCCAAACACTGGCTCCGCAAGTAGGATTCGAACCTACGACCTACCGGTTAACAGCCGGTTGCTCTACCGCTGAGCTATTGCGGAATGATGAAGGAATTATGCTATACTTTACGATGTGCTCGTTACCTCTTCCCCTTCCAGATAATTCAAGGAGGCAAGATGCGTCGAGACAACTCGTAGTGAATTCGACGATGCTAATGCTCATCGTTGAACTATTGTGGAACGGCTCAGATTTCCTACACTTTCACAATCGACATTATCTATTATATTGAGCTGTCGACTCTTTGTCAACATGTTTTTTGCTGTTTGTTTCATCGCCGTTTGGCGACGGCTTTTATAATTTAGCATATGGCCAATTTAATTGTCAACCACTTTTTTTTGCAAAATGTGATACTGCTCTCTTTTCGAAGAGGACGTTCGCATATCCGTGCCGTGATACAAGAGCTCCATAAAAAGTTTCGTTTCCTTCGGGAAAGACACGGCGGATGTTCCTAATAGGGTTCGGCATAAGCAAGGAAGCGTTCAACGGCGTTGGTTCGCTAGTTTAAGCCGCCCGCGGCAGTTCCCGCAGACGTAGCGGGCGGTGTTCATGCGCTTTTTTCGAGTGTACGTCAGGCCGCAAGATGTGCAAATGTATGTATAGATCGTTTTCGACCTGTCTGTTTTTTGGCCGATTGGACGACAATAGCGAGGCGCCCCCACTTTTTGCAGCAGTTCGCGGAAGTCGCGGTCGCGATGGCGGTAGCCTTTTCCCTCAAGGTGCAAGTGGTAATGGCAAAGCTCATGTTTGATAATGGCGATCAATTCTTCCTCGCCGAACTGCTCGTAATGTTTTTGATTGAGCTCAATGTTATGCGTCTGCAACATGTAGCGCCCGCCGGTGGTGCGCAAACGAGGGTTGAAGAAAGCGGTATGGCGGAACGGCTTGCCAAATGTGCTTATGGAAATTTGTTCAACGAGCGCTTGCAAGCGTTTTTGATCCATGACAGGCGCCCCCCTTTTATGTTTTCAGCACAGGACAATGCGCAGCTACATACATTATATACTACCTTTCCGTATGTTAGGGAGGTGACTGTTTTGCCTACGTGGCTAAAAAATCAGATGAGACGAGCCTATTATGAGAAAAATCTTGATCAAATTAAGCTGTTAAACCAATGCTGGTTTTTTTATCAAAGGAAGCACTGTCCGTAACATATGTTTGAGGCTGTCCCTGCTGTTCATTGGGCAGTACGGGACAGCCTCTCCAGCTTATTCCGGCGGAAGCATCGATAATGAAATTCTTCCTTTCGCTGCATCAACCCTTTCCACCCACACTTTGACGACGTCGCCGACGGAGACGACATCAAGCGGATGGCGGACGTATTGTTTGCTTAGCTTGGAAATGTGCACGAGCCCGTCCTGTTTGACGCCGATGTCGACAAAGGCGCCGAAGTCGACGACGTTGCGCACCGTTCCTTCGAGCTCCATGCCTGGCTTTAAGTCTTCCATTTTCAAAACGTCTTTTCGCAATATCGGCTTGGGCAGCTCGTCGCGCGGGTCGCGCTCTGGGCGGCACAACGCGTCAATGATGTCGCGGAGCGTCAGTTCCCCGATGCCGAATTCGGATGCCGCTGCTTTCACATCGATGGCTTGCAGCGCTTGGCGAAGCTCATTGCTGCCGATGGCGGCGGTTGTAAATCCTAACTTTTGCAACAACTGCTTCACTTCCGCGTACCGCTCGGGGTGAATCGGCGTGCGGTCAAGCGGCTCGTCGCCGTCGACAATGCGCAAAAACCCGATGCATTGCTCATACGTTTTCGCCCCAAGACGCGGGATCGTTTTCAGCTCCTCGCGGCTGCGGAATTTCCCTTGCTCTTCGCGGCGTTTGACAATGTTTTCGGAGACGGTTTTCGTCAGTCCCGAGACGTATTGGAGCAGCGAAACGGACGCCGTGTTGACGTTGACGCCGACTTGATTGACGACCGTCTCCACGACGAAACGGAGCGACTCCGCCAGCTTTTTTTGCGACACATCGTGCTGGTATTGGCCGACGCCAACCGATTTCGGGTCAATCTTCACCAGTTCGGCGAGCGGGTCTTGGACGCGGCGGGCGATTGAGACGGCGCTCCGCTCTTCAACTTGCAAGTCGGGAAACTCGGCGCGTGCAAGGTCGGAAGCCGAGTAGACGCTCGCTCCTGCTTCATTGACAATCAAATAAAAGATATCGCGTTGCACATGCTTCAGCGTGTCGGCGACAAACTGTTCAGTTTCCCGAGAGGCTGTTCCGTTGCCGATGGCGATCATATCCACATGATAGTCGTCAAGTAAACGAAGAATCTTTGTCCTCGCTTCATCCTTTTTCTCTTGCGGCGGGTGTGGGTAAATGACATCGATATGAAGCAGCTTCCCTGTTTCATCAACAACGGCAAGCTTGCATCCCGTTCGGTAGGCTGGGTCGATACCGAGCACCGTTTTTCCTTTCAATGGCGGCTGAAGAAGCAGTTTGCGTAAATTCTCGGCAAAAATATGGATCGCCCGCTCTTCCGCTTTCTCCGTCAACTCGTTGCGGATGTCGCGCTCAATGGCGGGCTCCATCAGCCGTTTGTATCCGTCTTCCACCGCTTCAGCCACGAGCCGGGCGGCCGGGGACGCCTCGTTGACGATCGTTTGCCGCTGCAAATAGCGGATGATTTCTTCGGCAGGGGCTTGGACCGAGACGCGCAGCACCTCCTCTTTTTCGCCGCGGTTCAGCGCCAAGACACGATGGGGGACGATTTTCGCCACAGGTTCTTCGTAGTCGTAATACATCTCGTATACGTTTTTTTCGTCCTTCTCCGACGCCTTCGCGGTGGACACGATCATCCCTTTCCGCCACGTCTGTTCCCGCGCCCATTGACGAAGAGCGGCATCGTCGGCCACCCGCTCGGCGATGATGTCCTTCGCCCCTTGCAGCGCCTCGTCTGCCGTTGCGACCCCTTTTTCTGTGTCAATGAACGCCCGGGCCTGCTCTTCCGGAGTTGGGGCGGCAGGGCAGGAAAGAAGCCAATCGGCAAGCGGCTCAAGCCCTTTTTCTTTCGCAATCGTCGCCTTCGTGCGCCGCTTTTGCCGGTACGGGCGGTACAAATCTTCGACTTGCTGCAGTTTCGTGGCGCTGATAATCGCGTTTTTCAGCTCTTCGGTCAATTTCCCTTGCTCATCGATCAGCCGAATGACTTCTTCTTTCCGCTGCTCTAAATGCTGCAAATACTCCCAGCGCTCAAGCACCGCACGAATTTGCACTTCATCGAGCGCACCCGTCATCTCTTTCCGGTAGCGGGCGATAAATGGAATCGTATTTCCTTCCTGATGCAGGCTGATGACGTTTTCAACTTGTTTGGCTGCCAGCCGTTGTTCATCAGCGATCGTTTGAATCAAACGCTGTTCAATCGCCAACACGTTCCCTCCTTATGCACAGCCTTGCACGTTCTCCCATCTACACTCGCTCCTGAAAATGAGCAATGTTTGCAAACAGCTACCCGCTAGACCGTCTCTGCGTATTCCACACTTCGGCCGCCTTCCGAAGACGGCAAACGACGTTTCTTCACGCAACATATTCCCGTTAGCACGATGTCCCAGCCGCAACCGCACCGCAATCCGGACGCACCCGCTGATCTTTTGTCCATTCGAAGCAAGAGGAAGCCATCATTCCCCGCCGGTTGCACCGAGCTTGGGCAGGGAGAGAGTTCCGGACCGGGGATGACAAAAAAAGAGCTACTTATTCGTAGCCTCTTTGTGAAAGAATACACATAAATGCCAATAGAGGGGACAGACCGTTCCATGAGCCGATCTGCCCGTTTGGCCGGTGAGCCGACATCGCTGCCATGAGACGTTGCGCACCCATGCTGCTTCCACGCGCATCGATTGATCTTCCCACAGCAACACTTGCTGTTTTGGCGTCCCTCACGCTGAAGCGGAAAGATTTCCTTGCGCTTGCTTCAAAAGTCGATCAGCCCTAAGCTGATTTGCAGCGCTTCATCGACTTTGTCCATCATCTCATCATCCAGATGGGTGATTTTGTCAGTCAGCCGCTGCTTATCAATCGTACGGATTTGTTCAAGCAAAATGACCGAGTCCCGCTCAAACCCGTAGCGCTTCGCATCGATCTCGACATGCGTCGGCAGCTTTGCCTTTTGGATTTGCGCCGTGATCGCCGCTACAATAACCGTTGGACTGAAGCGATTGCCGATATCGTTTTGGATCACCAACACGGGGCGGACGCCGCCCTGCTCTGAGCCAACAACCGGGGAAAGGTCCGCAAAATACACGTCGCCACGTTTGACAATCAAAGCATTACCCCCCGCTAACTAAGCGTTCAACGGTGTGATCGGCCTCGTATTCAGCATGAAACGCTTCAGAAGCAATAGATAAATTGATTTTCGCCATTTCCATGTAGCCACGTCTCATCGCTTCGCGAATTTGCCGCTTTTTCCGCTCCCGGATATACATTTTCGTCGCCTGGTAAATAAGTTCATTGCGATTGCCGTTCTCCTGTTTGACGAGGACGTCGAGCTCCGTCAGCAGCGACTGCGGCAAACGAACGATGATTTCCGTCGTTGCGCCAGATTCCGACACAAATATACACCTCCACGAACTGCAGCCATTCATTGCTTCCACTTCATGATACCATTAAACAACGGCGCTGCAAAGTCATTTCTCCATTTTCTATCCTTTGTCTTTTGAAGCAGATTATGCACTGCTTTCCCCGCGGCCAATGGCGTTTCTCACTTCCATTATACGCTTATGGCGGAAAAAAATACGGGGCACTCGATAACTGATCGTGCAAGGCACTTCGTAGTTGATCGTTTCCAAATGGCGAGCGACATCATCAATGGAAATTACCTCGTCCCCTTGGCGACCAATCAGTGTCACCTTCGTGCCGACCGGCAGCGGACCAGGCAGGCGGATCATGCACTGGTCCATGCAAATGCGGCCGACAATCGGCGCCTTTTGTCCGTCAACAAGGACATGAAAGTGCTGCAGGCGGCGGAGCCAGCCGTCCGCATAGCCGATCGGAATCGTCCCGATCCACTCCTCCGTCTGCGCAGTGTACGTCGCACCATAGCTCACCTTTTCGCCTGGTTGCAGTTTTTTGACGTGTACGAGGCGGCTATGGAGCGAAAATGCTTCTTTTAATGGATACGGCAGCAGCGGCTTGATGCCGGGCGACGGGGCAAGCCCATACATGGCAATGCCGAAGCGGACCATATTGAACGTCCGGTCAGGGAAACGGAGCGACGCTGCGCTGTTGGCGCAATGGACGAGCGGCGGGCGCGACGGCAGCCATTCGAGCATGTGCAAAAAACGGGTATACTGATAGGAAAAATAATCGGTGTTCACCTCATCCGCAGTCGCAAAATGCGTGTACACCCCTTCAAGCACAAAATGCGGATGGCGCTCAATCAGCGCTACGATTCGTTTCGTCTCTTCCTCGTCTTTCACTCCAAGCCGTCCCATGCCGGTGTCCATTTTCAAATGGAAATGAATAGGAAAAGGGCCGCTGTAAAGGGCGGACGCTTCTTCCAACCAGTCGGAGCGGAACACGGTCAGGGCAATGCGCTGCTGGGCGGCCAGCGCCGCATCAGCTGGACGGGAAGCCCCGAGAACTAGAATCGGCGCTTCGATTCCTTTTTCCCTTAAAGCGAGCGCCTCATCCAAAAAGGCAACCGCCAGGCGGGAGGCCCCCGCTTCGAGCGCTGTCCTTGCCACCTGCACATCCCCATGTCCATAGGCGTTCGCCTTCACGACCGCCATAATGTGCGTGTCGTCCGGCAGCAAACGGCGCAAATTCGCCACATTGTCGTAAATGGCGTCCAAATCCACTTCCGCCCACGTATCGCGATGAAAGTCGTTCATGGTTTCTCGCTGCCTTTCCTGTTGCGCAAACTTGAAAGCGCTCGAAATCATTTTTGTCCTTTTTTAGTTTACCATGCCATTGCGGAAGAAGGAATAGGGGAAAGCGTACAAAGACAGTGAAAAACGTTGGACGGGCGCTGCGGTTGGCTGCACCGGTGCCGCAACTCCAATCGGGCAATAGAAAAAAGACGGCTCCCCTGCTTTCGGAAGCGGGGAGACACGCCTTTTTTTCGGATGGCATCGTTATTTTGCCGCTTTTTCCTGCACTGTGCTGGCCACCATTATCATTTCTTGTGGAGTCAAATCGTCCGAGGCGAGCGTAAACTCCACCCCGTTGTACGACCATGTCAGCGTTCGATCGGTGAGAGCGCCGACGGTGAAGCCTAAATCGACGGGATCGCCGTTCACCAAGACGGGCATGCTCGTTGCCGGAAGCACTTCCGCTTTTTCTTGAACGAGCGTAAATGATTTTTTGCCGCCAAACGTCATAATCACTCGTTTGCCACTCTCACTTTTGACCTCTTTTTCCTCGAGCATTTTCACTCCTTCAGGCAGCCGGCTCAAATCAGGGTACATGACTTCCATCACTTGTTCTTTTCCTGCGGCCATCGTTGGCACCTCAAGACGCGCCCCGGTCATGTTTTTGGACGTGTCGAACGCATCGTCATCAAACTTTTTGTTAAATTCAACATTGGAGAATTCGACCGTCAACAATGCTTTCCGGTCGGTATCCATCACTTTGACCGAGACCGGCGCCAAATCTTTTTTGCGCAGTGTAATCTCCTGTGTTGGGACGACCTCACTGTTCGGGTAGTTCGTTTTTGTCTCGAACACGTAATAATTTTTCGTTTCCTTAAACTTTGCCTTTGGATCGCTCAAAATGTCTTTGACGAGCGATTCGTACAAATACGCTTGGCTGCTGTTTTTCGGCCAATCGCTGACAAACTTGAAGCTTTTGTTGAGGGCGGGTGTAAAGACGAATACCCCCTCATCATTGCGCAAAATCACTTGGCTTTGCCCTTTGTCGGCGTTTTTCAAGCTGACGCGGTAGTACGACGGCTGCTTATGCCACACTTCCACATGGTATACTTGCGGCTCGGCGCCGGTGTGGAACGTCATTTTCGTTTCCGCTTGGTAACCTGTCATCTCATCCATCTTTTCATTCAGCGCCTTGAACACTTCCTCCTGCGATTTGGATCCGCAGCCAGCTAACACAAATAGAAAGATGATGCCGACCAATGCCATAAGCACCTTTCTGCCCATCGCTTCAACCCCTTTGCCTCATATATCGGTTTCTGTCCATGCACTACAATATATGAGACAACACCCGGGAATATGCAGACTAGCTATGACAAAGATCGAACGGCTTGAATGGTTCCAACCGCTCGATGACGACTTGGGCAACCGCATAATCGCGGCTATGGGAAATGGAAAGATGAACGACTTCGCGGTCGCAGTCAGCAGCAATGCGCGGTTTCCCGTAGGCATCTGTGGCGATTTCAATATCCTGAAATGACAAATGCCGTCCAATTCCTGTCCCGAGCGCTTTGGCGTACGCTTCCTTCGCCGCAAACCGTCCGGCGAGAAATTCCACCTGCCGGGCAGGCGGCAACTCATCAAACTGCGCCTTCTCCCGCGGCGTTAAAATCCGCTCCGGGAGTTTGCGGCTGCGGGCAAGGATGGACCGAATGCGCTCCAATTCCACAATGTCAATGCCGATGCCAATGATCATCGCGTTCCCCCCTGCTATCGGTTTGCCGGCCGCGGACAAATTTTTTCCGGCCGTCGCGCATAAGATGGCTTATAGCAATACATATGTTTGGTTTCCTGCCAAGAAAGGAGGCTCGTTCATGTTTCACCGTACCGGGGACGGTCGGCCGCTGCCTCGCCTTTGCCCCGCCGTATTCATCCTGTTGCTCGTCCATGTTGGCTTATGGGGGTTGTTCACGCTTCCTCTTCCGGCGCTTGAGCCAGTCTGGCAGAGCATCGTCGGAACGAACGGCGCCATCCGCCATGGGGAGTATTGGTGGCTTGTCAGCCCGCTTTTATTGCACCTCGATTTCGACCATTTAGCCGCAAACAGCCTCTCCTTATGGTTGTTCGGCTCGTGGCTCGAGCAAGCGCTTGGGAAAAGGAAGTTTTTGCTTCTTTATATCGGGGGAGGCGTCGGCGCCAACCTTGCCACCGCCTTGCTTCTTCCGCCGATGTACAGCCATGTTGGGGCGTCGGGCGCCATTTTCTCCTTATTTGGCATGTACAGCTATCTCGCCCTTTTTCGCCGCGACCTCATCGCCCCCCGGCACGCCCAGTTGCTGTTGGCCGCTATGGCCATCAACCTGTTGCTCGGCTTGATGGAGCCGGACGGCAACCTCATCGCCCATCTGTTCGGCTTTGTCACCGGCGGGCTGCTCGCTCCGTTTTTGACCGTCCGCCCCGAGCCGCCGCCGTTTCATGTCGCCCGGCCATGAAAAAACGGCGCTTAATGCGCCGTAATCCGCCGTTTTTTCGTCCGTCCGCGCGCGGAGCCGTCCGGGCGGCCGCCCCGTTTTTTCTCCCGCTTGACCGCTAATGGCGGCTCTTCGGTCAGTTTTACCGGCGTAGTATCCGGCTCGCGCGTCAACATTTTCAAGCAGGCGGCGACAAGCGTCACCGAATCATGCTCTTCCAGCAGCTCCTCGGCGGCCCGCTTGTAAAACGACAAGTTTTCCGTTTCCGCCACATTGAGAAGCTTCTCAATGGCAATGCGCTGTTGGCCTTCCAGCGCCTCATCGAGCGTTGGCGGCTTCATCCGCTCCACTTTCCGCTTCGTCGTCCGCTCAATATGGCGAAGTTGGCCGATCTCCCTTGGCGTGACAAACGTCATCGCCACACCCATTTTCCCGGCGCGACCTGTCCGCCCGATCCGATGGACGTAGCTTTCCGGATCCTGCGGGATGTCGAAGTTATATACGTGCGTCACGCCGGAAATATCCAATCCACGCGCGGCAACGTCGGTTGCGACTAAAATTTCGATCGATCCTTCTTTAAACTTGCGCAACACCGACAGGCGCTTCGCCTGGCTTAAATCGCCGTGGATGCCTTCCGCCGCATAACCGCGCAAGTTGAGCGCCTCGGCAAGCTCATCGACGCGCCGCTTCGTGCGGCCGAACACGATCGCAAGCTCCGGCGCCTGAATATCGAGAAGCCGCGTCAAAATGTCAAATTTCTTTTTCTCGTGCACTTCTAAGTAGTACTGTTGAATGTTCGGCACGGTCATCTCTTTCGCCTTGACCTTCACGAGCTCCGGTTCATTCATGAACCTCTCGGCGATGCGGCGGATCGGGTCCGGCATCGTTGCGGAAAACAGGAGCGTCTGCCGACCGGTCGGCACATGGCTTAAAATCGCTTCAATGTCCTCGATAAACCCCATGTTGAGCATCTCGTCCGCCTCATCGAGCACGACGGTATGCACGTGCTCAAGACGCAGCGTGCCGCGGTTGATATGGTCAAGAATGCGGCCCGGCGTGCCGACGATGACGTGCGGATGTTTTTTCAAGGCGCGAATTTGCCGTTCAATATCTTGTCCTCCATAAATCGGCAGGACGCGCACCCGCTTCACCGCGCCGATTTTATACAGCTCTTCCGACACTTGAATGGCGAGCTCCCGCGTCGGCGCGACAACGAGCGCTTGAACGGCGCCGTTTTTTACGTCCACTTTTTCCACAATCGGAATACCAAACGCCGCCGTTTTCCCAGTTCCGGTTTGCGCTTGGCCAATGACATCTTTGTTTTGCAGGCTGAGCGGGATCGTTTTTGCCTGAATCGGGGTCGTTTCTTCAAATCCCATCCGCTCGACAGCTTTCATCACTTCTTGACTTAATCCTAGTTCTTGGAATGTCGTCAATGTTATCCAAACTCCTTAAATTCAAAATCGTCCCTGATTCGTGAGAAAGGTTTGACAGTTATCATACCATGTTATGCGGTGATTTGCAATGATGGGCATGGGCAGCGCGCAAAAATGTTTCCACCTCAGCAAACAGAACGTGCCGATCGATACTATGACAAACATGATGGAACGAATTGGGCAAAAGCAACAGCTTTTTTTCCGCCGATCCAATCTGCTCATATAAATAATAGGCGCTTTTTAGCGGCACGATCCCATCTTTTTCTCCTTGCACAATGAGCGCGGGTGCCGCGACGCGCGGAAGTCGGGGACGCACATCGCGGACGAGTTTGCGAAACTCCCTGACAGCTGAAAACGGCGTCGCCATCATTTTGTTTCGATAGCGGAGAAACAGTGGGTGCTCCCGCGCTCCTTTCCATCCATTGGCAAACATCTCGCGGATGTCGCGCCATAATTGGCGCGGGTTGACATAGTAAAACTCACATTTCGCACCTTGAATAAAAATTCAAAATAAACCTGATTTCATCGAATAAAAATTAGTTATTTTACAATATCTGTATAAAAGTTTATTTTTATGCGAATATTTTGGTCATTTTTTGTATATTATGCAAAGGTTGCGAAATATGAGGTAAAACGCAGCGCTTAGCAGCACGAGTTTGGCGACCGGGTATTTTTCCGCCAAGTAGACGGCGATCACTCCACCCATTGAAAACCCAATGACATACACCACACTGCAACGGTGATGGAGCGCTAAAAACGCTTGTTCCGCCGCTGCGATCCATTGGTCGTATGTAATTCCTTTCAACCGCAGTTCGCTTCCGTGGCCCGGCAAGGTCGGCGTTTCGATCATCCAATCGGTCCGCTCTCGCAAATAATCGGCCAGCGGCGCCACTTCTTCTGGACTTCCCGTAAACCCGTGAATACATAAACAGCCGATCATCATTTCCACCCCCGCCCGAATGAAAAGCGGCGCCTGTGACGCCGCTTTTAGTTTCTCTCGGGTTGCTTGATGTTACACCCAATATCGAAGCAACTCTTCCAATTTCATGCCGCGCGATGCTTTCAATAAAACAATGTCATCCGAAGTCGCGACGGAACGCACGGCCTCGGCCAACGCTGCTTTATCGTCGAACTCCCTCACCCGTCCATCATCAAAAAATGGGGCGGCCGCCGCGGCGATATGGTGCGAAAGCGGCCCGTAAGTGAACACATAGTCCACCATTCCCGGCCGCAGCACCTCCCCGATCTCTCGATGAAACGCCACTTCTTCGTCACCAAGCTCCAACATATCGCCCAATACGGCGATTTTTTGCCGGTAGCCGCCTAATTCCCCAAGCAGCGTCAAGGCGGCGCGCATCGATGTCGGGCTAGCATTGTAGGCGTCATTAATGACGGTAAAGCCATATTTCGTCTTGACGACTTCCGTACGCATGCGCGTCACTTGCAGGCGGGAGAGAGACGCATCAATGCCTTCCCAATCGACGCCAAAAAAGCGGGCTACCGCGATGGCTGCGAGCGCGTTGTATACGTGATGTTTTCCCAACACCGGCATAAAGAGCGTCCGACCCGGAAGCACGTTAATGGCAAATGACGTCCCCCCCGCTTCAATGCACACATCGGTCGGGTAGTAGTCGTTTTCCGCTCCCGCTCCAAATGTCACGACGTGGCGGGGAAGAGATAAATGCGGGACCCGCTCGGCCAACAGCGGTTCGTCGCCATGGTAGACGAACAAGCCATCGTGGTGCACCCCTTCCAAAATTTCCAATTTGGCTTTGGCGATGCCTTCCCGTGAACCAAGCTCTTGCAAATGTGATTCCCCGATGTTGGTAATGACGGCTGCATCCGGTTTGGCAATCAACGTGAGCCGCTCGATTTCGCCGAATCCGCTCATCCCCATTTCGACAACGGCAATCTCTGTGTCTTCCTCGAGCGAAAGCAGCGTCAACGGCACGCCGATATGATTGTTAAGGTTGCCTTCTGTTTTTTGCACGCGGTAGTTGGCCGCCAACAACGCAGCAATCATATCTTTTGTCGTCGTTTTGCCGTTGCTGCCGGTCACGCCAACCACTTTCAGCCCAAGCTGTTGGCGGTAACGGGCGGCAAGCCGCTGCAACGCCGAAAGGGTATCGTCAACGATAATCGCCGGAACACCTTCTGGCGGCGTCCCTTCCGCTTCCGCCCACAGCACTGCTGCCGCTCCTTTTTGCACCGCCTCGTTCACAAAGGCATGGCCGTTAAACTTCGCGCCAATAAGCGGAACGTACAAGTTGCCGGCTTGGATCGCTCTCGTGTCTGTCGATACACCGCTGACGGCAATCGTCTCCCATTCCGACTTCACGCACCGACCGCCTGACATCTCCGCAATTTGCCGCACCGTCCGTTTCATCATCCGCTTTCACCCTCTTTATTTTTCAAATGTGTACGTGATCGTCTGCTTTTCTTGATGCCGTTCCAACGCCAGCGCAATGAGGCGCTCGATCAGTTCCGGATACGGCACGCCGCTGTGCTGCCAAAGAAGCGGAAACATGCTGTACGGGGTAAATCCCGGCATCGTATTGATTTCGTTAATATACACAGTGCCATCTTCAGCGAGGAAAAAGTCGGCACGCACGAGCCCGGACAAGTCAAGTGCTTTAAACGCGGCAAGGGCCATTTCCTTAATCGTTTCATACTGCTCTGGCGTCACCTTAGCGGGAATAATCAGTTCCGTTTGTCCGTCTTCATATTTTGCCTCATAGTCGTAAAATTCCTTTTTTGGCACAATTTCTCCGACGACCGAACAAATCGGTTCATCATTGCCGATGACGCCGATCTCGATCTCCCGGCCGACGATCGCTTCTTCAATGATGATTTTCCGGTCATACTTAAACGCTTCGGCAAACGCCTTGTGCAAATCGCCGCGCTGTTTGCATTTCGAAATGCCGACGCTCGAACCGGCGTTGGCCGGCTTGACAAAGCACGGGTAGCCAAGCTCTTGTTCGATCCGGTCGTAAACGGCTTCCCCGCTTTTTTGCCAGTCATATTTGGTCACCGCCACATATTTCGCCTGGCGCAGCCCGGCTTGGGCAAACAAGTTTTTCATAATCACTTTATCCATGCCGACGGCCGAGGCAAGCACACCGTTGCCTACGTACGGGAGGTTTAACATTTCGAGCAGTCCTTGCACAGTTCCGTCTTCGCCGTTCGGCCCATGCAAAAGCGGGAAGATGACGTCAATCGTTTCCTCGCTGTCCGCAGACGACGATTCCGACGCCGGCACCTGGTTTAAAGATACCGGGATCATGGCCGTCGCTGTCGACGTGAACTGCAGCTGTTTCACTTCTTTGACCGGTCCGGTCAATCGCTTTCCTTTAATCCACTGCCCTTGTGGAGTAATGTAAATCGGAATCACATCAAACTTATGGGGATCGATGGCGTTCATCACTGCCATCGCCGTTGACAACGATACTTGATGCTCCGGCGACTTCCCGCCATACAACACTCCGACTCTCGTTTTCATCTTCGTTCCTCCTCTTTCCTTGGCCATCGTTCCTATTGTAACACGTTTCGCGCCCAACGGTCTGATATTTTATATGTACGGTGCAGCTTGTTTCGCTACTCTTGGGGCATCCACCCGGCACAAAAAAATGCTATCTAACGTCCGTTAGATGGCCCACGCTACGGGTGAAGCACACGCTGGGCGCGACGCCTCGGCATCGCCGCCACCATTTCGGCGAGCGCTTCCTGCCCCGTTTTCTCCACCCCGGCGAAATAGTCGGACACACGGCGGAAAAACCGGTTTTTCTCAACATCATCATTGAGCAGGCGCAACATGGCCCGCTCGCCGCGGTCTGGTTCAGCTAAATGGTAAATCAAGCCGTTCCGCTGCAAATATTGCAAATTGATGCGCTCCTGACCCGGCAGACAATCGATCGTAAACATCGGAATGCGTTTATGAAGCAGCTCGCTCACCGTCACTCCACCCGGCTTTGTCACCACCGCGTCCACCTCATCATACAGCCGGTTCATTTCTTCCGGGTCGGCAATGTACGGGAGCGGACGGATGTGCGGGAGATTCCAGCTGGAAATTTCGTCGTATAACTGGCGGTTGGCGCCGCATAGCACGGAATAGCGAAACAGCGTCGATGCCTGGGCCGCCCGCAAAAAGGCCATCATATTGCCAAGCCCTTGGCTTCCGCCGGCGACAAGTATATGGGCCGGCCACCTCTTTCGCCGCGTTTCCGTCGTGATCCGAAACGCATCATGAACCGGAATGCCTGTGACCACGATGCGCCCTTCGTCAATCCCGTATTTTGTGACCAGTTCCCATTTCGCCTCTGGATGGGGGACGAAGTGATAATCGATAAACCGTTTCCCCCAGACGCTGTTCATGAAAAAATCGGTATAGACGTTCACCACAGGAACAAACAACGCCTGTTTCCGCTTAAGCTGCTGCAAAATGCGAGACGGAAACGAGTGGGTGCAAACGATCAAATCCGGCCGTTCCTGCTCGAGCATTTTTTTCATTTTGCTTTCGAAATATGGCAGCCATGGCTCAAATGAAACAAACTCGAACCGCGGCGGCTCTTGATACATAAACGTTTTGTACACGCGATGATAGGAAGCGGGATGTGAACGAATCCAGCGCAAATACGCTTCTGACACCATTTTTTCCATCAGTTCATTGCAATAGCTCAAAAAATCGATTTTTTTGCTTTCGACCGCCGGAAACTGGCGCCGCAAAAAATCGATCAACGTATCCGCGACTTTATGGTGTCCCGTGTTCATTTGAAACAACGGCAAGAACAACACTTTCATCATCGATCGCACCCTTTAGCTTTCGAAAGATTTTTGCGCCTCCGCTGTCCGATCCACGCCGCAAGCAAAAACAGCAAAAACAACGCCAATCCGACAAGCGGGAAAGAAACGAGGGGAATATGGACATGCCGGCCGAGCAGCAGCCCAACGAACATCATCGGGGCGACCCATCCAGCCGTTCCAAGCGCTGCAAGCAGCAAAAACGGCCGAAACGGAAACCGGCTTACCCCCGCCATATACGGGAAGATTTGCCGGACGCCTGGCGCATAACAGCTGAACAAAATGCCCCATTTCCCATAACGGCGGAACCAAAGCTGAGCCCTCCCCCACCGCTCGTCCGTAATTCCCACGTATTTGCCGTACTTTTTCATAAACGGCGCCCCCCACCATCGTCCGGCGCCATACGCCGCCACCATGCCGGTCATCGCTCCTCCCCAGCATGACGCGAGCGACGGCCAAAGCAGCAGCTGCTCCTTGGCGACGATCAAACCGACGAAAAAAAGCAAACTTTCCTCCGGCGCTGGGATGCCGACAATGCCGCAAAATAAAAACAAAAACAGCGTCACATATCCGTACGACTGAACGTACGGCAACCATACA
The DNA here is from genome assembly GCF_017515625.1 of Geobacillus sp. Classification (NCBI taxonomy): domain Bacteria; kingdom Bacillati; phylum Bacillota; class Bacilli; order Caryophanales; family Anoxybacillaceae; genus Geobacillus; species Geobacillus sp. The sequence goes on along the minus strand of NZ_JAFWFM010000067.1, from coordinate 24,513 downwards.
CCTGTTTCCATGGCTCCCCCATCACATCGACGAGATTCGTTTGTTAGTTTGCGCGTTTCTCATTTCTGTAATCGTCACCCAGCGCATCTTTCTCGCTGCTTCATCTTTCAGCAGCAGCTCAAGCGCTGACAACATTTGCTCCGGCGCATGCCGGTCGGCCCCCAACGCATCGCCGTTGTCATGAAGAACAATCACAGCTCCGCCGCGCAACGCTCCTTTTAACCGGCGGAACAACTCCATTTCCCCCAGTTTGGCGTTCCAGTCGCCAACAATATGCGTCCATAACACGGTCGTATACCGTTTTTGTACGATCGGTGCCCATGCGTTAAAATGCCCCCACGGAGGGCGGTAATAAATCGGTCGTTGGCCCGTCGCCCGCTCAATCGCCGCAGCGGCGCGGCGCACCCCCCAATCGAGCCAAAACGGCGGCACAAGCCAGTTGCTTATATGGCGATAGTTGTGAATGCCGACTTCATGGCCTTCCTCCACCATGCGCCGCACAATGTCCGGATAACGTTCCGCTTTGCGGCCGACGACGAAAAACGTCGCCTTGACACCGTGTTTCTTTAATAAATCCAACAGTTTTGGCGTATAATACGGGTCAGGACCGTCATCAAACGTCAAAGCAAGGCAATCGGGCGCTGTTCCTTCCCGAAACAACAGTACCCGCTTTTTGCGAATGACGATCGTCGGCACAACCCCGTAAACGATGATTCCAGCGATCAGACAACCGAAAAGCCATGCCAACATCGTCCTCACCTCGCAATATTTTTTCCTTTAAAAAATCACAACGTGCGAACAGACTACTAAATTTATAATAATAAATAATATATAATACAGACTACTAAATTTAATAATAATATATAATTTCGATGAAAAATCAAAAGGAAAACAATGAAATTTTCATGTGACGCCCAAGCGTTCCCTTTTTCTATACGAAACGTCCAGCCGATCGGTTTCCTCCATAAATGACATTGCATCTGCTATAATACATAATCGGTATGAAACTCTAGCCGCAAAGAGCAATTCATCGGCATATCCGTTCCGCCGGACGGCCGGAACGGGACGGCCGCATTGTACGTTATTCATCTTGCAAAAAGACAGGTGATCTGCATTGCGAAAGAAAATCGTCTTAACCGGCGGCGGCACGGCTGGCCATGTGATGGTCAACGTCGCCTTGATTCCGAAACTAAAAGCACAAGGCTGGGACATCATCTACATCGGCTCTCACGAGGGAATTGAACGGGAGATCATCGGCCGCATCGACGGCGTACCGTACTATTCGGTTTCGACCGGAAAACTGCGACGCTATTTTGACTGGAAAAACTTTAAAGATCCGTTCAACGTGCTAAAAGGCGTTTGGCAGGCGTACCGCCTTATCCAAAAAGAAAGGCCGGACGTCGTGTTCTCCAAAGGCGGATTCGTCTCCGTTCCCGTCATTCTTGGCGCCTGGCTGAACGGTGTACCGTCGGTGATTCATGAATCCGACTTGACGCCTGGTCTTGCAAACAAAATCGCCATGCCCTTTGCGACGAAAATTTGCCTCACCTTTCCGGAAACGAAGCAACACGTCAGCGCCGATAAAGCGGTCTACATCGGCGCCGTCGTCCGCGAGGAACTGAAGCACGGCAGCGTTGCCCAAGGGCGGAGGATGTGCCAGTTCGACGGCAAAAAACCGGTGCTGCTGGCGATGGGCGGCAGCTTAGGCTCGAAAAGAATCAACGACGCCTTGCGCGCCAACTTATCAACGCTGCTTGCCGAATTTGACATCATCCACATTTGCGGCAAAGGAAACATCGACCCAAGCCTCGCAGACCAAAAAGGATACAAACAGTTCGAATACGTCAACGAAGAGCTGCCACACTTGTTGGCTTTGGCCGACATCGTCGTCTCTCGCGCGGGCGCAAACGCCATTTTCGAACTGCTCGCCTTGCGCAAGCCGATGCTGCTCATCCCGCTCTCGAAAGCGGCAAGCCGCGGCGACCAAATTCTCAACGCCCGCTCGTTTAAAAACGCGGGCTATGCGGAAGTGCTGATGGAAGAAGACTTGACAAACGAATCGTTCTATGCCGCCATTCGCCGCCTATATGAAAACAAAGAGCGCTACCGGAAAAACATGGAGAAAGCCGGCGGAAGCGATCCGCTGCAAACATTGCTTTCCATCATTCAAGACACCGCCCGCCGGTGAAAGCAGGCGATGCCTGACGCGGCTAACCACGGCCGTTTTTTCGGCATCGCCTTATTTTGCATAGGCATGGAAATAAGCAACTCGACTAAACGGCTTATCCGTATTATAATCCATAGTATAGAAAGCAACAACTATTTTTTTACTTTTCTTAACATTTTTTAGAAGACGGACTGGCGAAAAACAACGAATTCATGCGGTTTAGGGAGCTCGCCCAAAAGCAAATGATGATGTTTCAAGACTTTTCTATTTGAAAAACCTTGTTGAAGCACAACATTTCCCCTTAAATCCTTGGTCTTCTACAATCCATCATCTTTTGTTCCCCTAAGCGGAATGCATGCCAGCCAACAGAGTAAAAGTAGAAGATAACAAACAACCGCCCGGCGGAACACCTCCGCCAAGCGGCGCGACTAAAAGTATAACAAAGAAATAACAACGGCTAGCACGATCCGATATACCGCAAACGGCACGAGGCGGATGCGGTTGATGAGCTGCAAGAGGAAACGGATCGCCAGCAAGGCAAAGACGAAGGCGCTCAAAAAACCGGCGATGAAAAACGGGATGTCGGCAGCCGTGACGTATTGCCAGTTTTTCAACAGCGACAGCCCGCTCGCCCCAGCCATGATCGGAACAGCCATAATGAACGTGAAATCGGCGGCGGCGCGATGGCTCATGCCGACGAGCACCCCGCCGGCAATCGTCGAACCGGAGCGGGAAAAACCGGGCCATAACGATAAGCATTGCACCAATCCGACGAGAAACGCCTGTTTGTACGTAATTTCGTCGACCGTCTGCGCCCGCGCAGCTCTTTTCGCGAATTTGTCGGCGGCGATCATGAGCAGCGCGCCGAGCACAAGGCCGATGAGCACCGTTTTCGTAGAAAACAAATGTTCGTCGATGTAGTCTTCAAACAAGACGCCGAGCACCCCGGCTGGAAGCAGGCCGACGATGACGTGAAGAAGCGTCAGCCGCGGATGTCCGCCCGGATGGCGGCCGCGGAAACCAAGCAAATCGAGAAATCGGTCTTTAAACACCACAACAGCGGCCAAAATCGAGCCGAGCTGGATAACGACTTTAAACGTATTCGCCGCGTACTTGCCTAAAAACTCGGTCGATTTCAACCAAAGATCGTCCACAATGATCATATGCCCGGTCGAAGACACAGGGGCAAACTCGGTCAGCCCCTCGACCATCCCTAAAATAACCGCCTTCAACAGCTCGATCCAGTTCATTCGTTCCATCCTTTCTGCGCGGGGTCGTCCTTTTTATACATATGGGCCGGGCGGGCGAAATAACACCCTGCTTCGGCCGTGCCTGCTCTATTGTACTACAAATCATTCGTTTCTACTACCCGCACGTTTTTGGATGGGTGTGATGCCGGGAAGAGCGTCAGTCATCAGTCAGCGGGCGGAAATGGGCCTGCCCCCATCTCCCCACGCCGTTCTAGGTAGTGGTACAAAGCGCCGCACAGTTCGCATCATTTTCCAGCTCCACCGGCAGACCCGTCGCCCCGCCGAATACGTCTTTAAAGTTAGGGCCGTGAATGCACGGCAAGGCGCTGCTTCCGCCAATGACACCGATGTCGCTGTCGACGCTGCCTGCCGAACTGATCGCGATGCCAGAAAGTTCGTAACTCGCCTGCGCGTGGCGGACGACGCGAAGCAAGTCGTCGCGAAACCGTTGAAAGTCATGACGCTCCGAACGGTAGCGCCCCTTTTCCAAAAAATCACCGCGCTCGTTCATGACGGCATGTTTCACATACGTGCCGCCAATGTCGAAAACGATATAGCAACGCATCGATGGCGCCTCCTTCATTCTTTTCACTATTTCCTTGCTTTATTTTATGCTTTATGTATTCGTGATCCAATCGTCTGCACCTCCCTGCCGCAATGAAAGAAGCCGCTCCGTTGGCGGGAGCGGCTCGTTTCCATCATCGTTCATATCCCATTGACAACGCCTTTTGCGCATTACGGACATCATGATAAAGAAGCTGGGCGAGGTCGTACGCCGGATAGTAACCACGTTCATACATATAGTTGAACGCTTTTTCGTGCGTGTCAATGGCTTTGAGCAGATGTTTGACAAACGTTTTGCGCAACACCGGCGTCGCCGCCTCGGTAATGGCAGCAGCATAATTACGCACTGCCGTTTTTGAAAAGCCAAGCAAATCGCCAGCGTGCAAGACCCGGTCGCCATCATCATGGTCGCGGCTTTCTTCCATCATCGGTGCCGCCGGAATGAAGGCAAGCAGCTCGCGCAAGTTCGTTTCCAATCCTTGAATCGTTTCCGTATAAAGCCCTTTCAACTCAGGACAGTCGATCTCGCCGACAGCCTTTTTCATTTTCATTAACGCGTTGGCCTGAAAAGCGATCAATTCATGCAGCTCCAACGTTTCATGCCATGCCAAATGGCGATGGCCGTGCATTTGCCCATGCATATGGTTCATCACGCTTCCCCCTCGTTTTTTATCAGTTCATTTCCATTTACTGTTATATGCCTATAAAAAGGAAACGGTCACCATTGTACGGGCCTTCCGTATCGGCAAAAAAGGCGTCTCGCCTCAGGCGAAACGCCTTCCTCCATCCTGTTTACAGCCAATCCCCGCCATCAAATCCATCGCCGCCGTCAAACCAGTCATCGACATCCAGACCGTCAGCCACATCATCAACTGCATCGTCGAGCAACTCCTCCGCTACCATTCCCGCCAACATGCCAGCCGCGAATCCGCCAATGGCTCCGGCCCATCCATGTCCGCCATGGTGCGAATGATGGACGGGTGAATAATGGCCTACGGGATGGCTATAGATTGGCGAATGTGGCGTTGCCAACGGATGCCCACTCAGCTGGCCGAACGCCCCAGCCGCCTGCACCGCCTCTTCGATGGCTTCTCGAAGCAGACGGGCTGCCGCCGCCGAATCGCGAAGCTGTTCGTGAGTAATCAACAGTTCCCGTTTCATTTCGCGTTCCCCGCCAAAGCCGTGGCGGACGTCGATCTCCATATACAAACGCACCCCTTCTCCCTCGACAAGGGCAAAAAACTCAACCTCCTGGACGATCCCTTGAAACTCACCCGTTGGGAAGAATGAAAATTCTTGTCCGTACGGTGTAATGCTCCCAGATGCCGGTTTCTCCCGGAATCCTAAGGCAGCCAATGCGGAAAACACTTGATCCAAGGCGGTCGGCGGCAAAATGTGAATGGCGTCTTGGTCATATGCATCCACCCCAGCGGCAATATCGAGCCGGGTGACGAACGTATAACGAACCGTGGGGCGGCTGATCGGCAAATGGTGCGGCAGTGTGTACGAAAACGGGAGCACTTTCCGCTCGCTAGGCTGAATCGTAAACGAAGACGCGACCGGGATCACCGCCGCGGTTTTGCGATATGCCTTCCCTTCCGCTTGCACTTCTAATTGCAATACGACATCTAAGTTCCGAATGTGTTGGGCGACTGAACCACCTTCCAGCAAAAATTCCCCTTACAACGTTTTACCAAGGCGTACATGCGAGCGATGCAGCACGAGATCCACTTTGGCAGCGCTGATGCCGAGTCTCGATAAAAACTTTTTCCACATCGGACCTCTCTCCTTTTTTTCATCTTATTCACACTTGAATTACGAACAAGCCGCCAACATGGTGTCACCGAAATAATTTGATCAACCCCAAGACGATCAATACAACCCCAGGCAGCATGGTCGCCCTTTTCATGATTCTTGTTTTTGACACCATATACCCCAACGATAAGCCGAGTCTGATGAACACAAGATTGAACATACCAACCAGCAAGGCAAACGAAAGCGGCGGAAAATGCAAAAGCGACGAACTGATCCCGGCGCCAAAGGAATCCATCGAAAGAGCAATGCCGATTAATAACGCTTCTTTTTGACTGATCGTGCCTGAACGATCAAGATCGCCAAGTTCGGGGCGTTTCAATACTTGAACAGTGCCGCTGAAACGGTTAGCCCCCCCTGCTTCATCAGGCTCCATCGAAAACTCGCTCCCGTCTCCCTTTGGTTTATAGACGTTATAAATCGCCCAACCGCCAAGCGCCATGAGAATGACCGAAGCAAGCCCTCGCTCGACTTGCAACGGCAAAAAAAGCGCCAACAGGCGGCCGATGTTCATGGACGCAAACACCACCGCCCCGGACATGAATGCGATCAGCACCAACGAAACAAAGGAGAAACGGACACCTCTCATTCCATACGTCATGCCTACGCTCAAACTGTCCATGCTCACGCTGAAAGCGAGCAAAATCATGGACACCCATAACCACATAGGAATCCCCCCCTGCCGTACGATATGCAATTCCGTACAGAGAGGGGACTTTCTTGCCATTCGACACGCATCGATTTCCGGGGAAATGTTTCCCCTTTTCTCGACATTATTCCCGCAAATGATACGGCAGCGTCGCAATGACCACATCTTTTTTCATGATCAAGAAAAAGCGCAAGATGATGGCGGTTTGGTTATGCAAAAATGTATGCCACCATTTTTTCACAATAAATTGCGGCAAGAGCACTGTCACCGGCGCGCGGTCTGCTTCTTTTTCCGCTTTCGTGATGTATTCTAATAATGGCGACAAAATGGTTCGGTACGGTGAATAGATGACTTCCAACGGAATGTCCGGATAAAACTTCTCCCACTTTTGCCGCAGCTTTTGTTCGTCTTTTTCGTCGAAAATAATCGACAGTGCCGTAATGTCGTCGGAAATGCTGCGAGCGTACTGAACGGATTGGGCGACCACTTTGCTGACGCTGGAAATGGGAATAATGACTTTTGGTTTCAACAGTTTCTCGCGCTGTTGCCACTCCCGTTCGTCAAGCCGCAATTGCTCGCCAATTTTTTTGTAATGCTCGTGAATTCGGATGAACATCCAGACGAACAGCGGAATCGCCACGATGACGCTCCAGGCCCCTTGCGTAAATTTAGCGATCATCGTGACGAGCGTGACGATCCCGGTGACCACCGCTCCCGTTTCGACGGTGAGCAGCACGCCGAATTTCCGTCCTTCTTCCCGATTCCATAATTTTTTAATCAACCCACTCTGACCGATCGTAAAGGAAAGAAAGACGCCAACCGCATAAAGCGGGATGAGCGAATGGGTTTTGGCATGAAACGCGATGATCAATGCGATCGCCAGCACGCTCAACAATATAATGCCATTGGAAAACACAAGGCGATCGCCCCGGGCCGCCAAGCTTCTCGGCAAAAAACCGTCCTTCGCCATAATCGACGTCAACTGCGGAAACCCGGCAAAACTCGTATTCGCCGCGAGCACTAAAATGACCATCGTCGCCAGCTGAAACAAGTAAAACAAAAGACCATTCCCAAACACATGGCGTCCGATTTGCGAAATGACCGTTTGATGCTCGGTCGGAGTAACGCCGAATCCCGCCGCCAACACGGTGATGCCTAAAAACATCACGCCAAGCAATGTGGACATCCATCCCATCGTAATGGCGGCGTTTTTTGAACTGTCTGGCCGGAACGCCGGCACGCCGTTGCTGATTGCTTCGACCCCAGTCATCGCCGAACATCCCGATGAAAAGGCGCGCAGCAAAATAAACAAACTGTAACCGGACGCAAACATGTGAGCTGTGGAAGCATGCTCATGCATCGTAAACCCATGCCATCCTTCCTGCCACAACTGCCACCCGCCGACAGCGATCATCACAAGAACGAAGCCAATGAACACATACGTCGGGTAGGCGAAAACCGTTGCGGATTCGGTAATGCCGCGTAAATTGAGCACCATTAAAAGCAAGACAAGAGCGACAGCGAGCTCCACTTTCCACGGCAGCAGCCCCGGAAACGCCGATGTCAGCGCGGCGACGCCGGAGCTGATGCTGACGGCGACAGTTAAAATATAATCGATCATCAGCGCCGCCCCGGCCACTAAACTAATTTTCGTCCCCAAATGGTCGCGGGCGACGACATACGCCCCGCCGCCGGACGGAAACGCGTAAATGATTTGCCGATACGACAAGGTCACTAACAAAAGCAATACTAAAATCGCCACCGCGATCGGCAGCGAATAGAAAAAGACGCTTGTCCCTAATAAAGCAAGCACAAGCAAAATTTCTTCCGTCGCGTAGGCCACCGATGACAGGGCATCGGAAGAAAAAACGGCCAACGCTTTCCATTTCGGCAATTTTTCATGTTTGAGCCGTTTTGTCTCCATCGGTTTCCCAATCAACAAACGTTTTAACGAAGCCATGCTTCCGTTCCTCCCAAAGCATATTCGAGTTGATTCAAAAAGAAAAAACCGCTGAGGACGCGCTCAACGGCTACGTTTGGTTCAAAACCATACTCGTCCTCCCCAAAGCGCTTGCGAGGTTAGCTGTCGGGTTCGGGCTTGGAGAGATGCCCGTCCTTTCGGATTCACCCCTAGCAACGAGCGTTGCAACAAGTGGGTCCCCCGCTCCATGACGGATTCAGCGCTAAATATTCAGTTGTTTCTGCTTCCATATATTACTCCTCCTCCTTTTCTCCGTAAACAGTGAAAAAGCGGAAAAAACAACAATTTTCTCTGCCTTTGAGCCGCTTTTTCGCATAAACCGTCCTTATCTTTACACTTTCTTTCTTTTTCCTGTCTTGCCTCTATCCAATCATAATTTTCCCTTTCGGATAGCGGAACGGATCAGGCTGACGGCGCAGCGTGACCGCGTACGCGATCGTCAGCGGACCGACGCGGCCGGCAAACATCGTCAAGATAATGACCGTCTTTCCAAGCGGAGACAACTCTGGAGTCAGTCCCATCGACAGTCCGACGGTCCCAAACGCCGACGTCGCTTCGAATAAAATCATGAGAAAGTCTTTTCCGCTTTCGGTGATCGTCAACACCATCGTTACAAACATGACGATAAACAGCCCGCTCATGGTCACGGTCAGCGACTTGTATACCGTATCATAGACAATTCGTTTTCGGAACAAAATGACGTCTTCCTTCCCGCGAATTTGCGACCAAACCGCGCCGAGCAACGTCGTAAAGGTCGTTGTTTTGATTCCGCCGCCCGTCGAACCCGGGGAAGCGCCGACAAACATGAGAAACACGATCAAAAACAGCGTCGGCTGCGTCAAATCCGGGATGTTAAGCGTATTCGAGCCCGCCGTTCTCGGAGTGACCGCCTGGTAAAACGCGGACAGAAACTTGCCTGAGAGCGACAGCGGCCCCATCGTCTTCGGATTGTTCCACTCCAGCAGCAATATCAGCGCCATGCTGGCTACTAGCAGCCATGCCGTCGTAATGGCGACGACCTTCGTATGAAGGGAAAGGCGGCGCATCTGCCTATACTCGTACACTTCATTCATGACAATAAAGCCGATTCCACCTAAAATAATCAAAATCGGCACAACAAGGCTGACGACCGGATCGTCCACATAGCCGGTCAAGCTGCGGAACTCACCCATTAAATCAAACCCGGCGTTGTTAAAATTCGAAATCGCATGGAAAAAGCCAAAGTAAATCGCCCGGCCGAGCGGCATGTCAAAGGCAAAGCGGATTGAGAGCAACACCCCGCCGATCCCTTCAATCACAACAGTAAAAAGGAAAATGCGTTTGACGAGCCGAACGATGCCCTCGATCGTCAAATTATTGAGCGCCTCTTGGAGGATGAGCCGTTCTTTCAACGAAATGCGTTTGCCAAACAAAAAGGCAAACAGCGTCGCAAACGTCATAAATCCGAGCCCACCGACTTGAATGAGCGCCAAAATGACAAGCTGGCCAAACAGGGTAAACGTCGTCCCGGTGTCGACGACAACAAGTCCAGTTACGCACGTCGCGGAAGTCGCTGTAAACAGCGCGTCTAAAAACGGCAACCCCTTTCCATCCACGGTCGCAACAGGAAGCATCAACAGCAGCGCTCCAATCAAAATAATGAGCGCAAATCCGGACACGAGAATTTTCGGCGGATCAAAAAATTTGCCTTTCGGATTCATTGGCATGGCTTACCTCTTTCCCTTCATCCAGTTCTTCCTTATAGTTTGTGGATAATGCATAGAAAAAATATACCAAAAACAAGCCGATTCCGGTACAGCCAATAATTTTTATCATAATGTCCTCGTTGTCTAATAAAATGGGTAAAGGGCATGGCCACGCGCATCGGGACGTTTTCAGAAGGGCAGTTGAAACCTTTTCGATTTCCATTCGTCATATATGAGTGGCAGTCCATCGCCATACAGGGAAACGAGGTGGCAAGGAGGGAGGCGCCCGTCAATCCTTAAAAAACATTCCATTGACTTTTGGCAAAAGACGTATTATGCTACTTGACATGGAGACGTTCCGATGTAAAATGATGTCAGGACAAAATGCTGGCTGCTATGCGCGGAAGCTGTTCATAGAAGAATAGAAATAGAAATGGATCTTTCGAGAATACGAGACAAAGGAGGAGAAGAGAACGTGAAAACGATTGGAAAGAAATTGTTGACAAAATGCCGTTCTCTCCCTAACCAATATATTGGTTTTTTTATTTTGGCGGTGCTCTTGTTTTGGCTGAAGACGTATGTCGCCTATCTAGCGGAATTTAACCTTGGCATCAGCAACTCCATGCAGGAGTTTTTGCTGTTGATCAATCCGATCAGCTCGGCGGTGTTTTTCTTTGGCTTAGCCCTATTGGGCAGAGAAACACGGGTATATAGGCGGCTCGTTACTATTAATCTCATTTTGTCGTTCATTTTATACGCCAATATCGTCTATTATCGCTTTTTCAGCGATTTTATTACATTGCCGACGTTGACGCAAACGAAAAACTTTGGCGATCTCGGCGGCAGCATTTTGGAATTGCTCAGATGGTATGACCCGCTTTATTTCTTGGACACGATCATTTTGGCAGTGATCGTGTTCTCGAAACGGTTCCCGCTTCCGCCGGTGCGGGCCGGTCGCGTCAAAAAAGGCGTTATTTTTGCTTCGGCCATTTTAATGTTCAGCGTCAACTTGGCGCTCGCGGAAGCCGACCGCCCGCAGCTGTTGACTAGAACGTTTGACCGCAACTATATCGTCAAATATTTAGGGGTATACAACTACTTGATCTATGACACGATCCAAAGCATGAAATCGTCGACACAACGGGCGTTCGCGAACAAAAGCGACATCACAACCGTATTGAACCATGTACAGGCGACATATGCCGAGCCGAATCCGAAGTATTTCGGCGTCGCCAAAGGAATGAACGTCATCTATATTCACTTGGAGTCATTCCAAAACTTTTTAATCAACTACAAACTGAATGGCCAGGAAGTGACGCCGTTTTTAAACTCGCTCACCCGCGATCCGAACACATTCTATTTCGATAACTTCTTCCATCAAACGGGTCAAGGGAAAACATCGGACGCAGAGTTTATGCTCGAAAACTCGCTCTATGGCCTGCCGCAAGGGGCCGTCTTCACGACGAAAGGGCAAAATACGTACCATGCGGCTCCTGCCATTTTGCGCCAATACGGTTACACAAGCGCGGTTTTCCACGGCAACTACAAATCGTTCTGGAACCGCGATGAAATTTACAAATCGTTCGGGTTCGATCATTTCTTTGACGCCAGCTACTATGATATGAACGACGAGGACGTCTTGAACTACGGGTTGAAAGACAAACCGTTCTTCCGGGAGTCGATCCCGCTGTTGGAAACGTTGAAAGAGCCGTTCTATGTGAAATTTATTACACTGTCGAACCACTTCCCGTACCCGATCAGCGAGGAAGATGCCACAATCCCGCCGGCAACGACGGGAGACGGAACGGTCGACCGTTACTTCCAAACGGCCCGCTACTTGGATGAGGCCATCAAAGAGTTCTTTGATTACTTGAAAAAATCCGGTCTGTACGACCGCTCGGTCATTATTTTGTACGGCGACCATTATGGCATTTCGGAAAATCACAACAAGGCCATGTCGCAAATTTTAGGCAAGGAAATCACGCCGTATGAACACGCCCAGTTACAACGAGTGCCGCTGTTCATCCATGTCCCAGGCATAAAAGGCGGCGTCATTCATGAATTCGGCGGCCAAATCGACTTGTTGCCGACTTTGCTGCATTTGCTTGGCATCGACACGAAAAATTACGTCCACTTCGGAACGGACTTGTTGTCGCCGGACCATCAAGAAATCATCCCGTTCCGCAACGGTGACTTCGTAACGCCAACCGTGACAGCGGTCAACGGCAAGTACTATGATACGAAAACGGGCGAGCCGCTTGAAGAAACGCCGGAGATTCAACGTCTCGAACAAATCGTCCGCACGAAGCTCGACCTGTCGGATAAGGTTGTTTACGGCGATTTGCTCCGGTTCTATACCCCAAAAGGCTTCGAACCGGTCGATCCGTCGAAATACGATTACAACAAACGCGAAAATGAAGAGGGAAGCGCACAATAAGCGCTTCCCTCTTTTTTTCTAGAAGGCCGGTGAAAAACGGTGACTTTCGCTTAATCAGTGTTTGGGGACGCGAGAGAAGGCCTGGTTTTAAAAGGCTTCTCAACTTGAGAACACCGTGTTTTTCGTGTTTTTTTCACTCCATCACCACCCTTCTAGGACAAACGGACAAAAAAACGCTCGCCCAGCTGAAACTAGGCAAGCGTTCCCGTCATTCCTCGACTTGTTCAAGCACAATCCGCTTCGCTCTTCCTAAATAACGCTCACTTGACGCAGCACATTTTCCTTCTCCGCAAATGCCTCGACTTGCGTTCCATCCACTGTCACACGCGTTAAAAAGAGGTTTGATTTTTTGTCAGATCCAATGCCCGTGCCATTCCATTCACATGCCCACGGGCGACTGTTCGCAAAAACTGGGTGTCATTCAATTTTTCTGCATCCTCTTTTCGATCAATAAATCCATTCTCCGTGAGCACCGCCGGCATCACTGTTTCGCGCAGCACATGGAAGTTTGCTTTCTTTTTCCCACGGTCGCGAAATCCTGTAGCCTTGACGACTTCTTCATGAATGGCATCGCGGATGCGGGCTGTTACCGAATCGTCATCAAGCCGATTATAAATATAATCTTCATACCCCGTGCCGCCACCGGCATTCACATGAATCGACACGTATAAATCCGCCCCCCATTGATTGGCCCGATCGGTCCGCTCCTCAAGCGGCACCGTTTCATCTTTTGTCCGACTCAGCTGCACCAACACTCCTTCATACTCATTTTGCAGCAGACGGTTGATTTCAAGAGCGATAAACAACGTAATGTCTTTCTCCAACAACCCGTTGCCGATCGCTCCGGTATCTCTTCCCCCATGACCGGGGTCAATAAAAATTTTCGGCATCGTCGTTTTCTCCCCTTCCTTACATGTCCGGCGTTTTTCACGAAGACAATATAGGGACATCCACTCCACATTTTTCCTTATTTTATTAATAGAATAAGCATTTGAAAGGAAAAGGTGACAGGCAAAGGACCAAAACAAGGAGAAACACTAGCCGCCAACATTTCCTCTATTTGTGGTATAATAGGACGAGGAAATAAATTCCATAGGAGGAATACGCATGTCCCGCGCACAACAATGGGTGCAATATTTCCTTTCCCACCGCCATGTCACGATGGAATTGATCCACAAAATCGACGAGGCGCATTATGATTACAAACCGACGCCGACCTCGATGACAGCAAAGCAGCTGGCGACACATATGCTGTTCAGCTTCTACAATTTCGCCAACACGGCGAAACACGGCGATCCATCGCTGTTCCGGCAAAAAATCGAGGAATCGGAGACGAATTTGGCCAAGCTGGCGGAGTCGTATACGGAAAAAACGAAGCAGCTCATCGAATCGATGCGCGATGACGACTTCGACCGAACGCTCGATTTAACATCGATTTTCGGCATTCAAATTCCAACCAAACAGTTGTTGCAAATGGCAATGGATCATGAAATTCATCATAAAGGCCAGCTGTTCGTCTACGTCCGCGGCATGGGGCATACGGACTTGCCGCTGTTTGTGAAGCGCGGTTAATCTTCTCTCCCATTGTTTCATTATGGGGCTTCGCAAAAAAGCCGGCTAGGCATCCCTAACCGGCTTTTCCTTTTGATTTATTTTCTTAAATAGAGCACCCTTCGTCGGTGCACGTCCCGCCTTGATCAGTCGACAGCGGCTGCAGCGGCCGCGATTGTTCTTCCTCCCATACCTTCTCCAGCGCCCGCCGGAACACCTCAACCGGCTGGGCGCCGGAAATCGCATACTTCCGGTTCAGAACGAAAAACGGCACGCCGCGGACGCCCAACGCCGCCGCTTCTTCCTCATCGCAGCGCACCTCTTGTGTGTAGCGGTCGCTAGCCAACACTTCTTCCGCTTCCGTCCGGTCAAGCCCGGCTGCTTCGGCGATCGCAAGCAGCACATTGCGGTCGCTGATTCGCTTCGACTCCGTAAAATAGGCGTAAAACAACCGCTCGACGACATCTTGAAGCTTTCCTTTTTCATTCGCATATTGAGCCAACCGGTGGGCGTCAAACGTATTCGTCGGCTTCATCGTGTCAAAGCGGAACGTCAAACCGACCGCCTCCGCCTGCCGGCCGATATCGGCGTTCGCCCGCTTCGCTTCCTCGAGCGAAATGCCGTATTTGTTGGCGATGATTTCATGAATCGTCAATGGGGTCTCGTTTGGTGCGTTTGGATCGAGTTCAAAGCTGCGGAATACGATTTCAACGTCTTCCCGGTGCGGAAATGGCTCAAGCGCCTGTTCCAATCGGCGTTTGCCGATATAGCAAAACGGGCAGACAAAATCGGACCATACTTCAATTTTCATGGCCATCCTCCTCTACTTTTGACGCGCTTCCCCTCCATTGTAACCCATCGCTAGTCAAATGGCGAACGAAAGGCACGGGGGCGGACCCACCCGCATACATTGTACTACCATGCTGTTGGGACAAGGAGGGAGAATCTCATGCATTCCCAGGAATTCGGCGCCTTTCTGTTGTGGATTGTCACCGGGTTCATCTTTTTCGCCCATGGCTGGGTGAAATGGCAGCGGGGGCTTGAGGCGGCGGCCGATTCGTTTGCGGCGATGGGGCTTCCCGGCTGGCTCGCCTACATCGTGACGATGGTGGAGCTTGCCGGCGGCTGGGCGATGATGCTTGGCCTTGGCACACGGCCGATTGCGGCGGCGTTCGAGCCGGCGCTCGGCTCGGTTAAGGCAAAGGCGCCGATCCTTTCGCCTGTCGCCATTTTTGGCAAGTAGCGCCGCTTTTGTTCCTCGGTGCCGAGCTCGACGATGCCGACCGTACCGATGCCGGTATGAGCGCCGATTAATGTCGTATAGCCGTTATGCGTTTTCCCGAGTTCTTCATAAATGGCGCATTTGCCGACCATCGACAAGCCAAGGCCGCCGTATTCTTCCAGGATGCTTAAGCCGAACAGCCCCATGGCTTTCGATTTTTCAATAATATCTTCTGGAATGTGGTCGTTTTCTTCAATGTCCATGGCCACCGGTTCCACGACTTCTTTCACAAATTTACGGACGTTTTCTTTTAAAAATTCAATCTCGGCTGGCAACGTAAAATCCATCTTCTTCCCCTCCCCGTGATTCGATTCCATATTTTTGCGCCTTGCGCACAAGGGTCGACGCATCGACACCCAACAGCTTCGCCGCCCGCCGATACGTGCGCGCATGATGAAGCGCTTTGATGATGAGCTGGCGCTCGACGTCCGCCACCGCTTGTTTGAGCGGAACGACCTCGCTGACTGACACCGGATCGGCAGCCGTCGGCGGCTCAAGATGAAGCCATTTCGCCACGTGATCTTCGTCGACGACGGGCGCGGCAGACGTTACAAACATGCGCTCAATGGCGTTGACGAGCTCGCGGACGTTGCCAGGCCAATGGTAGTCCATCATCATCGCAAGCGCCCTGTCGGTGAACACGAGCTGTTTTTGATACTTTTTAGCAAACCGCTTTCGATAATGGTCGACCAACAGCGGGATGTCTTCCTTCCGGTCGCGCAACGGCGGAATGGCGATCGGCATGACGTTCAGCCGGTAAAACAAATCAGCTCTGAACCGCCCGGCGGCGACCAGCTCTTCAAGCGGTTTGTTCGTTGCGGCGATGATGCGGACATCGATCCGTTTGGGCGCCTCAGCCCCCAAGCGCATAATTTCCATCGACTGAAGCACACGAAGGAGTTTTACTTGCAGGTGGAGCGGGATTTCGCTAATTTCATCGAGAAAAATCGTCCCGCCATCCGCCTGTTCAAAGTAACCCTTTTTTCCTTTTTTCGCCGCACCGGTGAACGCCCCGGGCTCATAGCCGAACAGCTCGGACTCCATCATCGTCTCCGGAATCGCCCCGCAGTTTACCTTCACAAACGGACGGCCGCTGCGCGCGCTCTGCTTCCAGATGAAGTTCGCTAACTCTTCCTTTCCGACGCCCGACTCTCCGGTCAAAAGCACGGTGACATCCACGGCCGCCGCCTGGCGGGCAATGGCGATCACATGCGCCATCGCCGGCGCCCGGTAAATAAAACTTGTTTTTTCGATGAGAAAATTCATTGTCTTTTTTAAGAATTTCGTTATAATAAAGATTGTTAATGATAGTGATTTTCATTTTCTTAGTCCAAAAGGAGGTGGCCGCATGGTTCGCTTGTATGCCGAGGAGCTCACCGTCCGCTATGACGACCGGACGATTTTTGAACGATTGTCCGTCCGCATTCCCGATCGGCAAATCACTGCCATTATCGGGCCGAACGGGTGCGGCAAGTCGACGCTGCTCAAGACGTTGACGCGCATCATTTCCCCACAATCGGGCGCGGTCATTTTAGACGGCCAAGCCATTTCCCAGCAACCGACGAAAGAGCTGGCGAAAAAAATGGCCATTTTGCCGCAGACGCCGGAAGCGACAAGCGGATTAACGGTCGCTGAGCTCGTCTCGTACGGCCGCTTTCCGTATCAAAAAGGATTCGGACGGCTGACAAAGCGGGATTATGAAGCGATTGACTGGGCGCTTGACGTCACCAAAACGGCCGACTTAAAGCACCGGCCGGTCGATGCGCTCTCGGGCGGGCAGCGGCAGCGCGTCTGGATCGCCATGGCGCTCGCCCAAGAGACCGACATCATCTTTTTGGATGAACCGACGACGTATTTGGACATCGCCCATCAGCTTGAGGTGCTCGAGCTGCTTGAGCGGCTGAACCAAGAAGAAGGGCGGACGATCGTCATGGTGCTTCATGACATCAACCAGGCGGCCCGCTTTGCCGACTATCTCATCGCTATGAAAGCAGGAGCCATCATCAAGTCCGGGCGGAGCGAAGACGTTATCTGTCGCGAAGTGCTCCGCGACGTGTTCGGCATCGACGCCGACATCGGCCGCGACCCGCGGACGAACAAACCAATTTGCTTCACTTATCAATTGCTCAGGGAGGTTTATTCATCATGAGGAAAACATGGCTTGCATTGTTGCTGATGTTCGCGCTTGTGCTAAGCGCATGCGGCAACGCGGCGGACGATCAAAAGAACAACAGCGCTTCACCAAAAGAAAAAAAGACAGAAACGATTACATACCAATCGGAAAACGGACCGGTGGAAGTGCCGGCTAATCCGAAGCGCGTCGTCGTCTTATCGACGTTTGCCGGACATGTGCTGGCCTTGGACGTCCCCGTTGTTGGCGTGGATTCGTGGTCGAAAATGAGCCCGCTTTTTCAAGAAAAACTGAAAGATGCCGAAGTCGTGACCGATGAAGACATTGAAAAAATTATGGCGTTAAAACCGGACTTAATCATCGGATTATCCAATACGAAAAACGTCCACAAATTAAGCAAAATCGCGCCGACCGTCACCTTTACATACGGCAAAGTCGATTATTTGACACAGTTTTTGGAAATCGGGAAACTGTTGAATAAAGAAAAAGAAGCGAAAGCGTGGATCGACGATTTCAAACAACGGGCGCAACAAGCCGGGGAAGAAATCCGGGCCAAAATTGGCGAAAACGCGACCGTCACTGTAGTCGAAAACTTTGATAAGCAGCTGTATGTGTTCGGCAACAACTGGGCGCGCGGCACTGAGATTTTGTATCAAGAAATGAAGCTGAAAATGCCAAAAGCTGTAGAAGAACAGGCGCTCAAACCGGGCTACTATGCCGTTTCCCTTGAGGCGCTCCCGCAGTTTGTCGGCGATTATCTCATCTTAAGCAAAAACGACGACGGCGACACATCGTTTATGGAAACGAACACGTTCAAAAACATCCCTGCTGTCAAAAACGGCCATATGTTTGTCGCCGATGCGAAGGCATTTTATTTCAACGACCCGATTACGTTAGACTACCAACTCGATTTCTTTAAAAAACATTTTTTAGGCCAATAACGACGAGACGGGGCGTTCATGGGCAGTGAATGTCCCGTCCTTCTTTGTGTCAAAGGGGGAGTCACCAATGGACGCAGACCGCCGGCGTTGGCCGTTTCGTTATATGTTTTTTCTGTCGCTTGGCCTGCTTGTCGCCGTTTGGTTTGGCTCGATGCGAGTCGGCGTCGCCGATACGACATGGAGCGACGTATGGCGGGCGTTGTTTTCCGATCAACAAAGCAAACAGCTTGATCTCATTCGCGAGCTCCGTCTGCCGCGCGAAACAGCGGCCGCCTTTGTCGGCGCCGGCCTTGCCGTCGCCGGAGCGATCATGCAGGGGATGACGCGCAATCCGCTTGCCGACCCCGGTCTCCTTGGCCTCACCGCCGGCGCAAACGCAGCGTTGGCCATGACAATGGCCTTTTTCCCTTCCGCCCATTATCTTTTGATCACGGTCGCCTGTTTGCTTGGTGCGGCCGCCGGGGCAGGGGCCGTCTTTGGCATCGGCGCCGCCCGCAAAGGAGGGTTTTCACCGCTTCGCATCGTCTTGGCCGGCTCGGCGGTTTCGACGCTTTTATTCGCCATCGCCGAAGGAATCGGACTGTATTTCCACATTTCCAAAGACGTCTCGATGTGGATGTCAGGCGGGGTGGCCGGAGCTTCATGGAAACAATTGTCGATCGTCATCCCGCTCATCACGACCGGGCTCGCTATTGCCGCATGGTATTCACGGCAGCTGACGATCCTTAGTTTGAGTGAAGACGTCGCGGTTGGCGTTGGACAAAAAACAACGACCGTCAAAACATGGCTGTTTTTCGCTGTGTTTTTATTAACAGGAGCGTCGGTCGCCATCGCCGGCAATATCACCTTTATCGGCTTAATGGTTCCTCACCTCGTGAGGGCAATAGCCGGCGCCGACTACCGGTTTGTCATCCCGCTGTCAGCGACTGTCGGCGCCAGCGCCATGGTGCTGGCCGACACGGCGGCGCGCACGGTCAATGCCCCGTTTGAAACGCCGGTGGCCGCCATCATCGCCGTCATCGGCTTGCCGTTTTTCCTCTTCGTCGTGCGGAAACAAGGGAGGGGCTTTTCATGAGAAAAAAAAGTTTTTCGCTCTTTGCCGTGCTTGCGTTGCTCATTGCCGCAACAGCGGCCGTCGCCTTAAGCACCGGCGATGCGCCGCTCTCATATAACCGCATCGTCCCGACACTATTGGGCTACGGTTCGATGGAAGAGGAATTCATTTTGTTTTCCCTTCGCCTGCCGCGCCTTTTCATCACCTTGTTGGCCGGCATGGCGCTCGCCTTATCCGGGGCCGTATTGCAAGGCCTCACGCGCAATGACCTCGCCGACCCGGGCGTGCTTGGGATCAACGCCGGCGCAGGCGCGGGCGTCGCCTTGTTCTTTTTGTTTTTTCCGATTGAGGCCGGAACATTTCTTTACGCCTTGCCGCTCGTTGCCTTCACCGGGGCGATTCTGACAGCAGTTGCCATCTATGCCATCTCCTACAAGAAAACAACCGGGCTGCAGCCGGTGCCGTTTATCTTAACCGGCGTCGGCATGTCGATGGCGCTATCTGGGCTGATGATCGTCCTCATTTCCGCCGCCGACCGGACAAAAGTCGATTTTATCGCCCGCTGGCTTTCCGGCAACATTTGGGGCGATGATTGGCCGTTTATTTGGGCCGTGCTGCCGTGGTTGGCTGCGGGCACACTGGTGGCGCTATATCGGGCGAAGCATCTCAATATTTTGCACTTAGGCGACCCTGTTTCGATCGGGGTCGGCGTCCACGTCCGCCGCGAGCGGCTCGTGCTTATGACAACAGCTATTGCCGTCGCGGCCGCCGCCGTCTCTGTAACCGGGAGCATCTCCTTTATCGGCTTAATGGCGCCGCATATCGCCAAGTCGATCGTTGGCCCACGCCATGAGCGGGTCATTCCGGCCTCCATGCTCATTGGCGGCTGGCTGCTGCTTGCAGCTGACACGATCGGGCGCAACGTTCTCGCCGAGCCGCTTCCCGCCGGCGTCATCGTCCCCTTGATCGGCGCGCCGTATTTCATTTACTTGTTGTTAAAGCGTTGACATCCGCTGCCCGTTATGAGAACGGGTTCGAGCGATGACACCCGCCAAACAAAGACGCCGGTTCATAAAACCCGGCGTCTTTTCCAAAAGCGGACAACCGCAACCACAATGACAATCGCGATGATGATATAGACAACATCAGCGTACGCGCCAATCACATCGGATACTTTTCCCCACGACTGGCCGAGCGCCGCGCCGACGGAGATTAAAATCGTATTCCAAATGAGCGTCCCCAATACCGACAGCCAGACAAACAGCCCGATATTCATCTTCGCCATGCCCGCTGGAATGGAAATCAAGCTGCGTACAAGCGGAATCATGCGTCCGAAAAAAACGGCCCACACCCCGTAGCGATGAAACGTCCGGTTCGCCTTGGCAATGTCTTCCGGCTTCACCCGCAGCCATCCGCCCCAGCGGTCAACGATCCGCTCAAGCCGCTCAACGGACAACAGCCGGCCGATCCCATACAGCACGATCGCCCCAACGATCGATCCCGCTGTCGCTGCCACAATGACGCCTGGCACCGTCAAAGACGTGTACGTCGTCATGAACCCGCCAAACGGCAAAATGACTTCCGACGGAATCGGCGGGAAAATATTTTCAAGCGCGATCATCAAAAAAATACCGATATATCCGAATTGCTCCATAAAATCAGTGATCCAAGCCTGCACGCGTTCTTCCTCCATTCACTCGTCCTTCGCTTATGTAGGATGTTTATGCAGCGTCAATGCAATCCTTTCCCTATCTTAACAGAAAACCGCCATTCCCCGCAAAACAAAAAGGCGCCCCGCTGTACTTTCGGGACACCTTTTTTCCACTTTTTTAAACCGCAGCCGGTTGGGACAGCACCTTTACAATCCGCTCAATCGCCCAGTCGAGCTCTTCTTTCGTAATAATGAGCGGCGGCGCAAAACGGATGACCGTCTCATGCGTCTCCTTGCAAAGCAGCCCTTGTTCTTTCAGCGTTTCGCAATACGGACGCGCCGGTCCATGCAGCTCGACGCCGATAAACAAGCCGCGGCCGCGGATTTCTTTAATGTCCTTGTTTTCGATTTGCTTTAACTTTGCCAAAAAATATTCGCCAAGCTCAAGCGACCGCTCCGCCAGCCGCTCTTCTTCGATCACCTCAAGCGCCGCGATCGACACCGCGCAAGCGAGCGGATTGCCGCCGAACGTCGACCCGTGCGAGCCCGGTTCAAACACCGACAAAATGTCGCGGTTGGCGACGACGCACGAAATCGGGAACACCCCGCCGCCCAATGCTTTCCCTAAAATATACATATCAGGCACAACATTTTCCCAGTCGCAAGCAAACAACTTCCCCGTCCGTCCTAGCCCGGTTTGGATTTCATCGGCGATGAACAACACGTTGTGTTCTTTGCACACGTCATAGGCCGCTTTTAAAAAGCCTTGCGGCGGGATGCGGATGCCGGCTTCCCCTTGGATTGGTTCGACAAGAAACGCCGCCGTATTCGGTGTCATCGCTGCCTTGAGCGCTTCGATATCCCCGTACGGGATGATTTTCACCCCGGGCAAAAGCGGACCAAAACCGCGTTTATAAGCCGGTTCGGACGACAACGACACCGCGGCGAGCGTCCGGCCATGGAAATTGCCTTCACAAACGATGATTTCCGCCTGATTGTCAGGGACGCCTTTCACGTCATACGCCCAGCGGCGCGCCGCCTTGAGCGCCGTTTCTACCGCCTCGGCGCCGGTGTTCATCGGCAGCACCATCTCTTTTTTCGTCAGCCGGCACACTTTTTCGTACCATGGGCCGAGCTGGTCGTTATGGAAGGCGCGCGATGTGAGCGTGACGCGGTCAGCTTGCCGCTTCAACGCCTCCACAATTTTCGGATGACGATGTCCTTGGTTGACGGCCGAATAGGCGCTTAACATGTCCATATAGCGGTTGCCTTCCGGGTCTTTCACCCATACCCCTTCCGCTTCCGAAATGACAATCGGCAATGGATGATAATTTCGTGCTCCGTATCGCTCCGTCTGTTCAATGAGCTGTTCGGACTTCGTAGCCATCATCAACCGCTCCTTTCCTTATCTGCGTTTCTTCGCTATAAAAGGGCGGACGCCGCCGCCCTTTTTTGGTTTAAAACATTTCCGATACGGTTTTCGCTTGCATATGGAGGATCAAATAGTCCGGGCCGCCCGCTTTCGAGTCAGTGCCTGACATGTTGAAGCCGCCAAACGGATGATACCCGACGATCGCCCCTGTGCAGCCGCGGTTGAAGTACAAGTTGCCGACATGGAACTCGTGCCGCGCTTTTTCAAGATTCGCCCGATTGCGCGAGATGACGGCTCCTGTCAGACCGTATTCGGTGTTGTTCGCAATCTCAAGCGCATGGTCAAAGTCGCGCGCTTTCGCAAACGCCACGACCGGTCCGAAAATTTCCTCCTGCATGATGCGCGCGTTCGGGTCGACATCCGCAAACACGGTCGGCTGGATGAAGAACCCTTTCGAGTCGTCTCCTTCCCCGCCGGTCATGAGACGGCCTTCCTGCTTGCCGATTTCGATATACTCCATAATTTTGTTGTACGCCCCTTGGTCGATGACAGGTCCCATAAACGTCGCTTGCTCCGCCGGATCGCCGACGTTGAGCTGCTTCGTCAGCTCGACAACGCGATTCAACACTTGGTCATACACATCTTCGACGATAATGGCGCGCGAGCACGCCGAACATTTTTGCCCAGAGTAGCCAAACGCCGACGCCACGATCGATTGCGCCGCCAGTTCGAGGTCCGCTTCTTTATCGACAATGATGCCGTCTTTGCCGCCCATTTCCGCGATGACGCGTTTCAGCCAAATTTGCCCTGGGTGCACTTTCGCCGCCCGCTCATAAATGCGGATGCCGACATCCCGCGATCCGGTGAAGCTGATAAATCGTGTGCGCGGATGGTCGACGAGATAATCCCCGACTTCGGCTCCGCTGCCCGGAATATAGTTCAACACACCAGCCGGAAGCCCCGCTTCTTCCAACACTTCCACAAATTTATACGCCACGACCGGCGTTGCGCTTGCCGGTTTCAACAGCACCGTATTGCCCGTGACAAGCGAAGCGACCGTCGTTCCGGCCATAATGGCAAACGGGAAGTTCCACGGCGAAATGACAACCCCGACGCCAAGCGGAATGTAGAAAAACCGGTTCGTTTCCCCCGGACGGCTCTCAACCGGAATGCCGTCTTTCAGCTTCAGCATTTGCCGTCCGTAATATTCCATAAAGTCGATCGCTTCCGCGGTATCGGCGTCCGCTTCACGCCACGGTTTGCCCGCTTCTTTCACCAGCCAAGCGGAAAACTCGTGCTTGCGCCGGCGCACGATCGCCGCCGCCCGGAACAAAATATCGGCCCGCGCTTCCGGGCTCGTCCGGCTCCAAGTGCGAAACGCCTCATCAGCGGTTTTCATCGCCCGCTCCGCCAGCTCTTTGGTCGCTTTCGCCACCCGGCCGATGACTTCCGCTTTGTTCGCTGGATTGATCGACGTGATTTTGTCTTCCGTCATCACCCGCTCGCCGCCGATCACAAGCGGATAATCGCGCCCAAGCTCCGATTCCACTTTTTTGAGCGCTGCTAAAAACGCCTCGCGGTTTGCTTCCACGGTAAAATCTGTGAGCGGTTCGTTTCTGTACGGCTGCACCATTTCGTCATCCTCCTTTTTAAAGGCAAAAAAATTTTTCGTTATAAAACGGTTTCATAGTTATATTATGCGAATGATTATGGCTTTTTTCAATGATTTTTACTTGGCGCCTTGAGCTCCCCTTTTTCTGCGGCTAGGGGCTGAACCCGTTTTTTCGCCACAAGGTGGTAGTACACGTAGCAAGCGAGCAAAAACGGAATGCCGCAGTAAAGAGCGATCCGTTGATCTGTATAGATGCAATTTGAAGATTTACCATTTGCAGCTTTTATCGACTGTCAGGCGACCGAACAACGCCGCTTCACAGACCCATATATGGGTCTGTGAAGCAGGTGGTTGTTCGGTCTTCCGTCACGCCT